>JBQDHL010000067.1:622-8822 GCA_052093725.1 Jeotgalicoccus sp.
ATAAATTTACGTTCTATAAGTTTCGTCTTTATGTCATATAAATAATTATGATAATTCGGAATGCCGCTGTCATCAAGAATAATTAAATCCTCATTGTTTACCTGAGGTATATATTCACCGCAAGTAAACACAATTGTTTCTAGCTGGTGTTTACTTGCAAAGTTTAAAATATACTTGAAATCCCTTTCCCCGATATCCGTCGTTAAAATAATCTTATCCAGCTGCTGTAAATACTTTGCTTTCGGGTTAAATGTTTCATACACATTAGAGTTAACGATAAACTTATCATCACCGATGAGACCGTACGGGGCTGAAACAGTCTCTGCACCGGCATGATTTACTCCCCTTTTTCTCAATGTTTCTTTTAATTCGGCAGTCAGAGCAGTTTCTTCTGAGCTGAAATTTGTATGAAGATAAACATCCTCGTATGTATGCTGTGCAGCGAGAGCAGATAAAAATACGCCGCCGGTAAGATACTGTTCTTCATTTTTATAAATACCGCCGGCTGCGAGTATCGCCATTTTTATCCCTCCCTATCTTTAAAGTACCTTCTAAGCGCTTTTTGATTTTTTACCGATCTGTCGAGTATAAACAGGGTCTTCTCATACTGTTTCTTCGCAAAATTATAATCGTAGTCTGTTTCCACTTCACGTCCGTCTATAAAGATGATGACGAGTTTGCCATTCACCATTTTAAAATCGATCAGCTGGCGGAGATTCACAAAGAATGGATTTTTATATTTACAGCTGTGCAGAGGGAAAAATACAAACTGATATTTCTCGTCGATAATAATCGGCTGAAGGCGATGTACATTATGTATCAGTTTCACGTTCTGACGTTTCACTTTTATACTGCTTGAATAAAAATATACCAGTGTATCGTCAATCCATTTCTCCGAAGTCTTACTACAGTATATTACACCATCAGTATGAACAGCACGGCATAAGTATCCGGGATCTGCAACGGGTTCTATATAAAGCACCTGCGGAGACAGCTCAGGGACAGTCAGCATATTCTCACCCCATCATCAATTTAATAAAGCTCCTTAATTATAACCTTAAGTTACCTTATTTAACATAAGTATACCTATTGTTAACAAAATTTGTATTTAAGTTGTGTTAAGCGTACATTTTTAGCTCTTCCGGTATTTTATCATCTGTAATATCTTTCATATATTATAGATATCCGGAAATACAGAATATGAATCGATTCATTTAAGGACTGCTTAAATGACAGTAAATGATAAAATTACTTCCTACGAACCGATGATTCACAGTATTGTACAGCAGCTGAATATTTTATATGACAAAGATGAGTATATGCAGATTGGCCGCATTGCGGTTTTTGAAGCGATTAATAAATTTGATGTGAGCAAAACTGCATGTAGTGAATCGCAGTTCGTCTATACGATTATCCGTCAGCGTCTGATTGATGAAATACGGAAAGTGTCACGTTATCAGGAACGAAATACAATTATGGAAGACGGCGGCCAGGAAGGAACGGGAGCAAGTGACAGTTATAATCTCGAAAACACAGCTGAAAAAGTATTAAATATACGTGAATACCAGTGGTTTTCACATGCCTTGTCAGGCTATTCGCTGCAGGAAACTGCTGAAGTTCTCGGTGTCAGTGTCTCCCCAGCAAAAAATATCAGGAGAAGTGCGAGAGTGAAACTGCAGGTGTGCTTTTCTTACTAAGGGCAAAGACTTGTATTATCTTGTAATTATAGTATAATGTCAGTCATTATCACTATTGTAGCGGGGGAATTTACATGGACGCAAAGAAGAAGGAAAAAGAAGAATTAGATGTTAAAGTTGGCAATATTGTTTCATTTGATGACATGATTGGCAAAGTTGAAAAGATTAATGATAACTCTGTAATTGTTGATATTACTATTAATGAGAATTTTGACGAGCATGAAATGTTCGAAAAAACTGTAGTTAATCATAAAAGATACAAAATTATTGATGATTCAACAGATTAATATTTAAAACAGGCAAACGGCTTCAGTCGTTTGCTTTTTTTATACCTTTCATTGACAACCGCACTGCATTAAATATATATTTACATTAACATTGAAAAATATTCCAAAGTGGGTTAATAATATGAAAAAAATTCTATGGACTATCTTTATCATTTTAGGTGTCGTGCTCCTTGCAGCACTCATCTATATTCTTTATCTGTTTAATGCTTTTAACAGCGGTGTCTCAAATTCTTATGAGGAAATTGACCGCGACCGCTCAGAGCTTCGTGTCGATGATGTTGATGCGTCAAACGACAACTTCACTGTACTCATTCTCGGTATCGATGCTGATGCTGAAAGAACACAGGACGGAGAAATTAATGCAGATCACTTCCGTTCGGACAGTATGATTTTAGCAACTTTTGACCGCGACAGTGACGACGTTAAAATGGTAAATGTTCCGCGTGATACGCTGGCGTATATCGATTCGATGAATTATTTCGATAAGATTAACCATGCTCACGCATTTAACGGACCTGTCGGCTCAATGAACGCAGTCGAATCATTGTTAAACGTACCGGTCGACCATTTTGTCCGCGTTGATATGAACGCAGTTGTAGAAATAGTCGATGCAATCGGCGGCGTTGAATTCGATGTTCCTTATGAAATGAACGACCTTCAGCCGGGAGTTCAGCACTTAAGCGGTGAACAGGCACTTGCAGTTATCCGTAACAGAAGCATCGACTCCGATTTAGGACGCGGTGTACGCCAGATGGACCTGATTGAAGCAGTATTTAAACAAGCACAGTCATTCAGCACACTGTCACAGGTGGATGAACTGATTAACATCTTTACGAGCAATACGAGCCATAACTTTGCGACAGGCGATATCCGTTCACTCGCATCGTATTATTTATTCAATGACGTTGCATTTGAATCATCGCAGCTGCAGGGTACAGGATTCTCAGCTGAATCAAACGGTGTATACTACGCATGGCCGGATGAAGAACATCTCTTCGCATTATCCAATACCATCCGCGATATACTCGGACTTGACCCATCAACAGCAAATGATTTAATCAGCATTAGGCTTGGTGAGCAAATCCAGCCGGTACAGGAAGTCAGCACGGACCTGCTTGAGAATTATAAACTCGACAATCCGCCTGCTTACACTGAAGAAGGCGCCAAAAACCAGTACGGTGACGGTTTCGGAATCGAATAATTTTAGTATTAAAGCCATCTGCAGCTGCAGATGGCTTTTTTCTCGTGTTTTATTTTTTCTCGCAGCCTCAAATTTAATCAGTTCATTGGTGAGATAGATTTTTACCTCTGATATGAAGCTCCAGTTGTACATTTTTACAAATATCTGTGAACCAAATCCAAATATTCTATATCTTCTGCGACTTTAGAAAACTCTTTATCTCTTACAGCTATACTGTGACCGAGGTACTCAAACGTGTTAACCCTCGTCTTAAACCGGATATCGAGTTCCATTATACGACCGTTATGCACGTGATGATATAACGGAACTTTTTCACCGTGTACCCGAGTTGTGCTGAACGATGGTGTCTGTTCGTCATAGTTCGTTTCGTAAGCTGAGCCGGTAATGACAATACCGACACCTTCCAGACTATTTTTCAATTCCTCTATACATGCTGGATCGTCCGTAAAGTCGGATACGAAAACGATAACATAATCCGGGTTTTCTTTACTGTGCATATAGCGCAGCCATTTTTTTAATGATGCCTGCAGATGTACTGCTGAAATCTGCTCAGTTTTATCTTCAGCCGGTCCGCCGTATCCGCCAATTACCCCGAGTTTCATTTTATTCATATTAAATATTCTGTACGGCTGACCGTAAAATGGTTCATTCATAAATTTCTGCACAATGTTCGTACTGATCCACGGAAAATACGATGTTCTCATAGCTTTACTGGTAGCGATAATATCCTGAATATCATTCACATTAAGAGTCGAGAATTTATAACGCAGGTGATTCATACTCAAAATATGAGGATTCTGAGGTCCGCGTGCATTTTTGGAATTACCAATCGCCCCGCCAATGTCACAGAAGATCGGCCGTTCATATTCCTTCATATTCATACTGTTAACAGCGCTGGAAATTTTACCGAATGTTACGCCTTCTTTTTTACCGAGGCGTTCATTCATATGCTGTGTAATATATAATTTAACGTTAAAAAATTCAGAAACCATTTAATTCGCTCCCCGCTTATTTAGCCTACCATCAGGCGCTCTTCAGAATATTTGTAAGTCAGTTCACGCTGTCTGCCTGCGATTGACAGAAGGAATGAAACAAATCCTATTCTGCCGATAAACATAAATAACATTATTACCATCTTACTTAAGTCGGATAACTGTTCCGTAATGCCTGTCGATGTGCCTGTCGTACCGAAAGCAGATGTTACTTCAAAAATAATCTGAGTCAATGTAAATTGGTGTCCATCTGCAATTAGTACTGTAAGCACTCCTGTAAAGACGAGTCCGACAGCGAGAATAAATACTGCAAATGCCCGTTCAATGTCTTTTTTTGCAATCCTTCTATGAAACACATTAATATGCTGACGGCCTCTTGAGAACGATATAAGGAATAGTATCAGTATAGCAAATGTTGTCGTCCGTATTCCCCCGCCGGCACTGGACGGAGATGCACCGATGAACATGAGTACACTCATAACCAACTGTGTTGTTTCGGTTAGCTGGTTCACAGCAACCGTGGTTATACCACCACTTCTTGTACTTGCTGATAAAAACATACTCGTCATTACCGATGACAGGATATTTTTACCTTCAAAGTATTTGGCCGTTTCCAGCAGAAAAATTAAAACCGTACCGGCCAGGAGCAGTATACCGTACGTCGATGCTGTAACTTTCGTAAATAATGAAAAACGGAACCCAGGCGAATGTTTACTGAAGAAATGTTTCAGCTCTATTAATACCGGATATCCGATTGCACCAATAATAATCTGGCACATCACAGGTATTTCAATAAATAAATTACCCTCAAGATGTGTTAATGAGTTGCTGTACAGGTCGAGCCCCCCGTTTGTCGTAGCAGACACGGATAAGAATGTCCCGTGCAGCACTGAGTAAGCTAAATCACCCGACTGCATATAAAAGTACGTAATATATATTAATGCACCCGCAATCTCTACAGCAATAAGAAGCGTAATAATATCGAGGACCAGCTTCACTGCCCCTGACATTTTATACTGTGCATTATCGGCAATAATCTGGCGTCGTTCCCTGACACCGATACGCCGACCGAGTAATATCCACAGCAGTGTTCCGACCGCCATAATTCCGATGCCGCCGAGATTCATTAAGAACATCAGCAGTATATAGCCGGATATATTAAATGTTTCCACAATTGTGACTGTGCTTAAACCAGTAACGGAGATTGCCGAAGCCGCTATAAATAATGTATCGATAAATGGAATTCCGTTCCCCTGGTAAAATATAGGAAGACTCAACAGTGCAGCTGCACCCGCTAATGCGAGAAAGTAGTACAGCAGTATGCCCCTTTGCGGGCTCAAGCTTGTAAACCACCGGCGTAATTTTCTCAAAAAACTATCCCCAATCCGTAAATCACTTAATATAAGATTATAGCCACATTATACAATAAAAAAACATCTGCCGATTAAAAAAACGGAATCCTTTAGACAGGATTCCGTAGAAATTCTTTTAAATTATTCAAGTACTACAGTAGCCGACTGCTTTTCACCATCACGGTAAAAGTCAATTGTCATTTCTTCATCAACTGCTTTCGCATAATAAAGATGCTGTCTGAGTTCAACCATATTGTTGATTGGTTCACCGTCAAGATGCGTAATGACGTCTAGTTCCTGCAGTCCGGCCTGTGCAGCAGGAGAGTTTTCCTGTACGCCACTGATTATTACGCCGCCTTTAACTTCTTCCGGCAGCTGCAGCTGGTCGTACACAGGTGATGATGCGACATTGAGAAGATCCTGTAATGTTATTCCTAGGAACGGTCTTATAACTTCACCGTTCTCCTCCAGCTGACTAGTAACTTCTTTCACTTCATCAACCGGAATAGCGAAACCAATACCTTCGACTGAAGCAATACCAATCTTCATCGAGTTAATGCCGATTAAACGCCCATTAGCGTCTATCAGAGCCCCCCCGGAGTTCCCAGGGTTAATTGCTGCATCAGTCTGAAGAACACTCGCTTCCCAGTCTATTGAGCCGTCTCCGTCGAGGTCGACGGGTACAGAGCGGTCCAGTCCTGAAATAATTCCCTGTGAAACTGAACCTGAGAATATTTCACCAAGCGGAGAACCAATTGCAATTGCCGGTTCGCCAACTAACAGATTGCTGCTTTCTCCAAATTCAATCGTCGTTTCTACGACGTCTGACGGAATGCTCAGCACCGCAAGATCAGTCCAGATATCCGAACCGACGAGCTCTGCATCAACCGAGGCTCCGCTTTCTAGATTAATTTTAATCTGTTCAGCACCTTCGACAACATGATGATTCGTTACAACATAAGCAGTGTCGCCATCTGTTTTATAAATTACACCGGATCCGCTGCCCGCTTCTTCCGCTTCGTCGGAACTGTTATTAATTCCCGGCACTATTGATTGAATACGCTGCATGTTAATTACTGATACAACTGCCGGTTTTGCTTTTTGCACGGCTGCTGTTGTATCTGTAATTACCTTATCTTCATTTTCTTCTTCAAGCTGTTGTTTTACTTCCGATAAATCCTGATTTGAATCCACTTCGGATGCAGTCTCTTCATCAGTTCCGGCTTCTCCTGTTTCTTCTTCGTCAGTACCGGTAAATAAAATATAAGCGCCGAGTACGAGGAGCGCACCAATAATCCCTGCGAGGAGCGGCAGTAAAAATGATTTAAAGCCGCCGGAATCTTTCTGTTTATCTTTTACAGTACGGTAATTTGAATCATCAACAGATTCTTCGGGAGATTCATGGTTCTCTCCTTTATCCGGAACATCATTATCAGCACCGAATTCTCGCTGTTCTTCCCGTGACCTTGTAAATTCAAACTGATTTTCAGTTTCTTCAGCTGATTGATTTTTATCCGTGAAATTTCGTGCTGTCCGTCTGTATTTTTCTCTGTCAATCGGACGTTTTCTTTCATCGCTCATAGTAATCACTCCATCTGCATACTTTACAAGTAATTATAAGGCTTTTTAAAAATTCTTGCCAATTATACGTTTAAGATTTCACTTCTGCAGTACCGTCTTCTTTCTTACTGCCGCCGAACCAGCCAGCAAAAACGATAATGATCATAACAGCCCAGAAGATAACTTTCCATATCGTTGAGTGGGGAAATTCAGCAGGGATAATACCAACAGCTTCATGTGCCAATGTCAGCACGCTAAGTTTAACCCCTACCCAGCCGACAATAACAAAAGCCGCAACTTCAAGTGAAGGTCGCTGTGCAAGCAGTTCAACAAAGTAATTTGCAAAGAATCTCATGATGATTACACCGACAAGTCCCCCGATAAGCATTACAGTATACTGCCCTGCGTTTACTCCGAAGAAGTCTCCTCCTACTGCAGGCAATGCAAGTGCAATCGCTGCTGCAGCCAAAATAGAGTCTACTGCGAAAGCAACATCCGCGATTTCAACTTTAACAACGGTCATCCAGAATCCGGATTGCTTTTTATCTTTCTGTTCCTCTATTAAATCATCAGCGCTCTTATCCTTATGTTTTCTAAGAGCGATTAAGTGGGATATTGATACGTAGAATAAGTATAATGCCCCCAGTCCTTGAACCCACCACCATTGTACTAGCCAAACGAGTAATAATATCGCAATAACGCGGAACACAAATGCCCCGAGCAGTCCGTAAAACAATGCTTTTCTTCTTCTTACAGGGTCTAAATGACGTACCATCACTGCAAGTACGACAGCGTTATCCGCTGCAAGTAACCCTTCCAGTCCGATTAATACAATCAGGACCCATGCATATTCCAGTATTACAGCTGTATCCATTTTTGTTTCCTCCTTTTTTATATCAAACACAAAAAGAGACCCAAACAGCCAGTCTGTGCATACTATTATGCACAGCATTGTCTGTTAAGGTCTCACGATACAATAATATATATTGCTCAATGTACCGGGATTTCTCCGTAATGACGATACATCGATAGTTTCCTATTCGTTACTCCCCTTAAAGTACAGGTTAGTTATATGTGTTTTTCAATTCTTATTAAATATAAGTTATTATTT
>JBQDHL010000068.1:0-1697 GCA_052093725.1 Jeotgalicoccus sp.
ATGGCATTATATGCAGCGCAGAATATCGATGAAAAACCGCTTGAAGAGTTAATCAAGGATGTTAATGAGATGAAGCAGAAGGGCAACATGAACGCGTTCTTCCTCGTCGATACATTGACTAATCTGCAAAAAGGCGGACGATTATCGAATGCTCAGGCATTTATCGGCGGTCTGTTAAAGATTAAGCCGATTCTTGAATTCCAGGACGGTAAAATTGTCGCAATCGAAAAAATCAGAACGCAGAAAAAAGCGATGCTGAAAATTGAAGGGATGCTGCAGGCTGAATTCGATAAGCATGAAGGCAAAAGACTGACAGCGTGTCTGATTCACGGTAATGCACCGGAACTTGGAATGCGTTACAAAAACGAGCTGGAAGAAAAGTTTCCACAGGTTAAATTCGTACTTCAGGAATTCGGTCCGGTTGTCGGTACGCACTTAGGGCAAGGTGCAATCGGCATCGGCTTCACAACGTATAATGTAGATACTACAGGCTTATAATTTCATATTTTTAAACCGCAGCTTATTCAGGCTGCGGTTTTTTTATTGGAGGAATTATTATGATCTTAAAACATGGGGCACCGGATATTTTGTTTGACAGGGGAGTGAAGGATAATCAATGCCTTCGCTGCGGCAACCGGGACAAACATTTGTTTTACACGTATTACTCTTCATATGAAGACGCAGACATTACGTACTGTCTGCACTGCATAGCGCTAGGCCGGTCGGACTCTGTTAATCCGCTTTACGGCTACGAGACGGTAAGAAAGAGTGAGAATATTGACTACACCCTTGATTTTGAGTTGAATGATATACAAAAAGCGGCGAGTGTCAGACTGCTTGATGCAATTAAGAATAAACATAATCTGATGCTGTACGCGGTAACTGGCGCAGGAAAAACTGAGATAACGTTTGAAGGAATTAAGTATGCACGGCAACATGGTTTGAATGTGGCGTTCGTCTCGCCGAGAATCGATGTAGTGAAAGAAGTTTATTTAAGGCTGGCAGATGCATTTAAAGACGTACAGATTGATTTAATGTATAGCGGCGTAAAATCAGTGTTCTCTAATATGTTCACTGTTTGTACTGTGCATCAGCTGTTCAACTACATCGAACATTACAATGTCATTATTATCGATGAAGTCGATGCGTTCCCGCTGCCGGAAGAACCGCTGTTAATGGAAACATTAAAACGGGCGGCAGCGGATGATGCTTCGATTATTCTGATGACAGCAACGCCGACTCGTGAAATGAGGGAACTTGCCGGGAAAGATAATATAGTTACAATCGCACGCCGGTATCACGGTTATGATTTAGCTGTGCCGAATATTGTCTGGCATAATGCGGATAAGTATATTAAGAAAAATAAAATACCGCCGAAACTTATTGAGCTGGTCGATGACATTATAAATATGAATAGAAAAGTCCTTATCTTTTTCCCGGATATTGCGATGATGAAATCACTGGCAGCAGTAATGAAAACAAAATACTGCCGTTTGGAATCGGTTTACAGCGGAGATACGGAGCGGTATAAAAAGGTGCAGATGATGCGGGACGGCGAACTCGATATTCTGCTGACAACGACTATTCTGGAGCGAGGCGTCACATTTTTGTATCTGGATGTTATTGTCATCGACGCGCACCGGTTTGACAGTGCAAGTTTAATTCAAATATGTGGGCGAGTCGGGCGGAAACCAAAA
>JBQDHL010000068.1:1797-8733 GCA_052093725.1 Jeotgalicoccus sp.
GTTTGACAGTGCAAGTTTAATTCAAATATGTGGGCGAGTCGGGCGGAAACCAAAAAAATATCTGGCTGATGACGACATTTAATACTGCCGGTATTACAAAGGCGATTACTGCAATCAGACATTTTAACAAAGGGAGGAACGCGCTGTGAGATGTTTAAACTGCCATGATATGATTAATGAAGAACCGACACTGATCTCACTGTTTACGAAAAATGAGCAGCTGTGTTTCACATGCCGCACCGCATTGAATTTTAAATATCCTGGCGCACGTTGTGAAAGATGCCATCAGCTCGTGACTGAAAAGACTGATATGTGCCGGGACTGTCACGTTCTGTATGCTCTTTATCCTGATATTAATAAAATGTATACGGTAACGGATTATAATGAAGAGATGAAGCTGCTCATGCACCGTTATAAGTTTATGCGTGACTATGCGCTTAGTGAAGTACTTGCACTGCTATGTAAATTTAATTTTAAGCCGTACGATTATATCGTGCCCATACCGGTGTCACAAGTACGGCTGGAAGAACGGACATATAATCAGACATCAGTTGTGCTGGAAGCACTCGGTGTAAAGTACACGGATATGCTTGGTACTGAGAAGGTGAAAAGGCAGTCGGAGCTCTCGAGGCATGAGCGCCTGAACAGTACAAATCCATTTTATTTACTTGGAAATGTTAGCAGTATGAATTTATCGGGTAAGAGTGTACTTATAGCAGATGACATTTATACGACCGGTATTACAATACATCAGGCGGCAAATGTGATCAAAGTATTAAATTTTCAGAATATTGATGTGTTAACGTTTTCAAAAGCACAGCACATTTGATATAATGAAGATAAGATACAAAGGTACTTACAAGGAGGGCTCATCATGATTAGAGTTGAAATCAGAGGCGAAAACATTGAAGTAACAGATGCAATCCGCGAACATATCGAGGAAAAAGTTGCAAAGCTTGAACGTTACTTCAACGACGTACCAAACACGCATGCACATGTAAATATCAAGGTTCGTAATAACAAACGCGGTAAAGTTGAGATTACGATACCTATGAAAGATTTAACATTGCGTGCGGAGGAAGGACACGATGATCTTTATGCAGCAGTTGATTTAGTAATTGATAAGCTGGAAAGACAAATTCGCAAACACAAAACTAAAATCAACCGCAAATTCAGAGAGAAAAACCCTGAGGCCGATTTCTTTAATGCAACAGCATTTGAAAACGGTGCGGAAGAAGACAATGGAAATAATGACGAGATTGCAATATTCCGTTCTAAAGAGTTCACGCTGAAACCGATGGATTCTGAAGAAGCGGTACTGCAGATGAATATGCTCGGGCATGATTTCTTCGTCTTTAATGATAGAGAAACTGACGGCACAAGTATTGTTTACCGACGTAAAGATGGTAAATACGGTTTAATTGAAACAAATTAATATGAAATTTTATGAGACCCTGACGGCGGTTTACCCGCCTTCAGGGTTTTTTTAATGTTACATATTTTATTTTCCTATATAATGGTGGTAAAATGTAATGATGTATAAACAGGTAATTTTTCACGAGGGAGAGAAAATCCATGGGTGTTTTGGATAAGATGTTCGACGGCAATAAAAGAGAGTTAAAAGCGTTGCGAAAACAGGCACAAAAAGTGCTTGAGCTGGCACCGGAAATAGAAAAATTAAGCGATGAAGAAATTAAAAATAAAACAGCAGAGTTCAAGGAACAATTGAAAACAGCAGAGGGCGACAGAAAGAAAGAAGAAAAAATGCTCGATGACCTGCTTGCGGAAGCATTCGCAGTCGTACGGGAAGCATCAAAACGTACGCTCGGCATGGAGCCGTTTGAAGTACAGGTGATGGGTGGTATTGCACTTCATAAAGGCGATATTGCAGAAATGAAAACCGGGGAAGGTAAAACGCTGACGGCGACAATGCCGGTTTATTTAAATGCACTGACAGGAAGAGGCGTCTACGTTATTACGGTCAACGAATATTTATCTGAAATACAGATGGAAGAACTTGAAGTACTGTATAACTTTTTAGGACTGACTGTCGGATTAAATCTGAATGCTAAAAATAGTACTGAAAAGCGCGAAGCGTTTGCGGCAGACATTACGTATACGACAAATAACGAGCTTGGTTTCGATTATTTAAGAGATAACATGGTGACTTACAAACAGGACCGCGTACTCCGCAGCTTAAACTTTACAGTTATTGATGAGGTCGACTCGATTTTAATTGATGAGGCGCGTACACCGTTAATTATTTCAGGTAAAGCAAAAGAAAGAGAAACTTATTATTTACAAGCGCATCAGTTTTCTAAAATGCTTAAAGAAGAAGAAGACTACACGTACGATATTAAAACGAGAAATATACAGCTGAATGAATCCGGTATGGAAAAAGCTGAAAAATGGTTTAAGATCGATAACCTGTACAACGTTCAGCACGTTAGCCTGCTGCACCATATTAACCAGGCATTAAAAGCAAACTTTTCAATGGAACGCGATGTGGATTACGTCGTAGAAGATGATGGTATTTTAATCGTCGACCAGTTTACAGGACGTACGATGAAAGGGCGCCGTTTCTCTGACGGGCTTCACCAGGCAATCGAAGCAAAAGAAGGCGTGGATATTCAAAATGAATCGCGGACTATGGCATCGATTACTTTCCAGAACTTCTTCCGTCTGTTCCATAAACTGTCGGGTATGACAGGGACAGCAAAAACCGAAGAAGAAGAGTTTATGAATATTTATAATATGCGAGTTACACAGATTCCAACAAACCAGCCGGTTCAAAGACTCGATAATACAGATAAGATTTATGCTGCAGAAGAAATTAAACTGCGTGCAGTTGTTGAAGATGTAATGGAGCGTCACCGTAAAGGACAGCCGATTTTAATAGGTACTGTCGCAGTTGAAACGAGTGAACTGATTTCAAATCTGCTGAGAAAACATGGCATACGTCATAACGTACTGAACGCGAAAAACCACGGAAGAGAAGCGGAAATTATTAAAGAAGCCGGTAAAAAAGGTGCAGTTACAATTGCAACGAACATGGCCGGACGCGGTACGGATATTAAACTTGGCGAAGGTGTTAAGGATGTCGGCGGACTTGCGGTGATCGGTACTGAGCGTCACGAATCACGACGCATTGATGATCAGCTGCGCGGGCGTTCCGGGCGTCAGGGTGATGTTGGTGAAAGTACATTCTATTTGTCGCTTGAAGATGATTTAATGCGCCGTTTCGGTTCTGAAAGAATTCAGAGCATTATGGAACGTATGGGTATGAGTGAAGAAGAACTGACGAGCAAAATGATTTCACGCGGTGTGGAATCATCGCAAAAACGCGTTGAAGGAAATAACTTCGACGCCCGTAAAAAACTGCTGGAATACGACGAAGTACTGCGTAAACAGCGTGAAATTATTTACGGTGAACGCGATGAGATTATCGACCACGAGGATGTTTCAGAGCTGTTAAACGATATGATTGAACGTTCTGTACAGCGTACAGTTGAGTTTTACGAACTAGATAACGAAGAAAATATCGAGTATGACCAGTACGTTAAAACACTGACAGATATGTATCTGCCGGAAGATGAAATCAGCGCAGATGAAATACGCGGCAAGAGCTCTGAAGAAATCTATGCGATTGTTATGGATAAAGTGAAAGCGCATCTTAAAGAAAAAGAAGAAGCGCTTGGCACCGAAAAAATGCGTTTATTCGAACGTATGATGATGCTCCGCACATTGGACCAGAAGTGGATTGAGCACATAGACAGTATGGACCAGCTGAGAACTGGTATTCACCTCCGTTCTTACGGTCAGATTAACCCGCTCCGCGAATACCAGAACGAAGGTATTCAAATGTTTGAAAATATGCTCGTTAATATCGAGGATGACACTGCTAAATTTGTGATGAAGACAACTGTCCGCACAGATGAAGAAATGAAGCGTGAGCAGGTTGTTGATAAAAAACAAATGCATACAGGAGACGGTAAACCAAAAGCTAAAAAGCAGCCGGTGAAACGTCAGGTCAAAGTAGGCAGAAATGATCCGTGTCCATGCGGCTCGGGCGAAAAATATAAAAACTGTCACGGACAATAAGTTAGGGGAAAAAATATGGAATTAAGTGAAGTAAAAAACTTTTTACAAAGTGGAAGAGATAAATTAAATGACTTTAGGGGGTCTCTTTGACTTAGAAGAAAAAGAGACTCAAATACAGGAAAATGAAGAACTCATGCTGGATCCGGATTTTTGGAATGACAGCGACAAAGCAGCTGAGGTTATAGCTGTGAACAATCACCTGAAGAAAATAGTAGACGGATTTAATTTACTGCGCGATTCGCTGGATGATATTGAAACATCCCACGAACTGCTGCGTGAAGAATACGACGAGGAACTGTCGGAACTGCTGGACGAATCTGTTAAAGAAACGGCGGCGGCAATTGAAGAATATGAATTAAACTTACTGTTAAGCGGAGAACATGATCAGCTAGATGCGATGCTCGAATTGCACTCAGGTGCCGGAGGCACAGAGTCCCAGGACTGGGCAGAAATGCTGCTTCGAATGTATCAGCGCTACAGTGAATCAGAAGGCTTCAAAGTTGAAACTCTGGATTACCAGGGCGGTGATGAAGCGGGTGTGAAAAGTGTATCTATATCTATTAAAGGACCTAATGCATACGGACTGTTAAAAGCTGAAAAAGGCGTACACAGACTTGTGAGAATATCACCGTTCGACTCATCTGGCCGTCGACATACGTCATTTGCTTCATGCGAAGTGACACCTTTGTTTAAAAATACGGATATTGAGATTGAAATCAATACAGATGATATTAAAATTGATACGTACCGCTCAAGCGGTGCCGGTGGACAACACGTTAACACGACGGACTCTGCTGTGCGCATTACACACCTGCCAACAGGTGTTGTGGTAACGTGTCAAAATGAACGTTCACAAATTAAAAACCGTGAACAGGCGATGCAGATGCTGAAGGCAAAGCTGTATCAGCGTAAGCTCGAAGAACAACGTGCGGAAATTGACAATATAAAAGGCGAACAGAAAGAAATTGGCTGGGGAAGCCAGATCAGAAGTTATGTCTTTCACCCGTATTCTATGGTTAAAGATCATAGAACAAACTACGAAGTCGGTAATACAGATAAAGTAATGGACGGACACTTAGCGCCGTTTATTCACGCGTATCTGCGCTGGAGTATGTAATTTATTTGGAGGACTGTCATAAATGAAAAGAATACTGCTGACTGCAGGCTTTAGTATTATGCTTTTACTCGGAGCATGCGGCGGTAATGAAGAAGAAACAGAAGAAGCCACTGTAGTAGGTGACGGACAGGCAACTGCAGAAGACGGTGAATCAGTATATCGCGCGGCATCGTGTTTCAGCTGTCACGGCGCTGACCTGGAAGGTGCGTCAGGACCGAATCTTCAGGACGTCGGTGCGAGACTGAGCGAAAATCAGATTCGTACAATAGTAGTAGAAGGAACAAATATTATGCCGGGCGGTTTGGTTGAAGACCCGGAAGATCTGGATAATCTTGTTGAATGGTTATCGAGACAGGAATAATTTGATATAGGAACAAGGACGCATTTAAGTGTGTCCTTGTTTTGTTTTTATAGAAAAATCAGTAATTATATTTCGAATTAGAATTGAAATAATACTTTATACAAAATTCTGTGAAAACATGGATATAATAAAGTTACTAGTTGTTATATCAACGTTTATCGATTAAAAAATAATTGAATAATAATTAATATGTAAAGACTAAGTCTCTACATTTCCACCAGGTATCTTTTATATTACAAGTATATTACAAACTGCTTTTCTATATATCCTTATGCTATAGTTTGAATCGTGTCGTAATAGATAGATGTGAACGAGAAACATCAGACAAACTAAACATATAAAAAAACATATAACAAATTAATAAATTAATTATCTAGTAGGAGGAAATTCACTTTATGAAAAAAACGGTAGTATCTGTAGCAACTTTAACAGCAATCACAGGTGTAGCAGCAACAGCGGTTTCGGCGGACGAATACACTATATCCAGTGGAGACACTTTATGGGGAATAGCGAGTGAAGTTGGTACATCGGTTGCAGACTTAAAAGCTGATAACGAAATTACAAGTGATATTATTTTCCCAGGCGACGTACTTACGGTTAATCCGGAGGAAGAAGCGGCACCTGCTCCTGCTAGTAACGAATCATCATACATAGTTAAACCAGGAGATACGCTTTGGGCTATTGGAGAAGAATTCTCGTTAGATTATAATGAAGTAATGAAATGGAACAACCTATCTTCAGATATGATCTTCGTCGGTCAGGAACTTTCTATTGACGGATCAACAATTTCAGCTCCAGCAGTAGAAGAAACACCTGTTGTAGAAACAGTAGAAGAGCCAGCTGTAGAAGAAGTTCAAGAAGTTGAGCCAGCAGCAGTTGAAGAAGAACCAGCAGTAGAAGAAGTTCAAGAAGTTGAACCAGCAGCAGCAGTTGTAGAAGAGCCAGCTGTAGAAGAAGTTCAAGAAGTTGAGCCAGCAGCAGTTGTAGAAGAGCCAGCTGTAGAAGAAGTTCAAGAAGTTGAACCGGCAGCAGCAGTTGTAGAAGAGCCAGCTGTAGAAGAAGTTGCAGCTGAACAGGCTGAAGCTGACAGAATCGCGGCAGAAGAAGCGGCAACTCAAGAAGCTGAGGAATTAGCAGCATCAGAAGCGAAAGCAGCTGAAGAAGCAGCAGCTCAAGAAGCTGAGGAATTAGCAGCATCAGAAGCGAAAGCAGCAGAAGAAGCGGCAGCTCAAGAAGCTGAGGAATTAGCAGCATCAGAAGCGAAAGCAGCTGAAGAAGTGGCAGCTCAAGAAGCTGAGAAACTAGCAGCATCAGAAGCGAAAGCAGCTGAAGAAGTGGCAGCTCAAGAAGCTGAGAA
>JBQDHL010000069.1:0-2242 GCA_052093725.1 Jeotgalicoccus sp.
GTGTACATTCCTTTACGGTGCGCGTACTTCGCGACTTCCATGGTGATTGGGAATTCACTGATTGACGTTTTGAGTGCTGAATTAAAATCAATCTTAGCTGTTGCATCATCGTCGTGGGACGCGACAGCAACATCTTTACTCCGTGCAAGTTCCGACAGCTCTTCCATCTCTTCGACCGACAGCCTCGATAATTTTTTTTTGAATTCAATCTGCTCATTAATTTCATCGTCTGAAAGATTTTTGTAACCTTTCATCGTATGCCGGTAGTTCTCAATATCGCGGTACTGCCCCTGTCCCGGTGTATGGTCCATAAAGCTGAGCAGATGAATACGGTCTTCTTCTATGTGTTCTTTAATCGTGTCCAGCATTTCAACAGCATCCAGTTCAAACCGCGCATGCATACGATGTCTGATTAAATGTTTTTCACTATGTGTACGGTGAATCGCATGAATCAGCTTATCGACATTATCCGGCTGTCTGACAGGCTTATGCCCGAATAAATCTTCTTTATAAATAGATAATGAATGGAACATTGTCGTAATTCCGTGAGAACTTAAAATTCTTTCCGATTCTTTAATACCAATATTAAAATCCATTATCGTCGTCGGTCTCGGCGCGATAATCCCTTCGATATAATCAGAGTGTATATCGATAAAACCTGCGGTCACGTAACCGCCTTTAGCGTCAATGATGTTATCGTAATCCTCTGTGTTTACTACATTCATTGGGATGAGTTTTTCAATTGTGTCGCCGTTTACAACGACTGCATAATCTTCCAAAATTTCAGTTGCTGTAATGACGCTGCTGTTTATAATTATCAAAACCTGTGACCTCCTAAAGAATTGAATACACGAGCTGCTGTGTGTATTTGTGCTGCGGATCTTCCAATATCTGATCCGTAATGCCGTGCTCAATAACTTCTCCGTCGAGCATAACCATCGTGCGGTCGCATAGCATGCGGATAATTGCCAGATCGTGCGATACGACAATCATACTGACACCCATATCGCGCTGAATTTCTTTTATAAGTTCAAGTACATCCGCCTGTACAGATAAGTCGAGCCCTGTCGTTACTTCGTCTAATAATAAAATTGGCGGATAATTCGATAATGCTTTTGCAATCTGAACACGCTGCTGCATGCCGCCTGAGAAGTTTTTTGGTGCTTCGTATTTACGGTTCAGAGCAATATTTACTTTGTCTAAAAAGTGATCAGCACGGTCTGTCATTTGACCGACGTTGCGGCTGCCGCTTGCAATAAGTTTTTCTGCAATGTTCGTTACCGATGAAAAATCCATCTTCAGCCCAAGCAGCGGATTCTGGTATACCATTCCAAGTTGCTCGTTTCTGATTTGTCTTTTCTTCTGGCTCGAAACGTTAAATACATTGCCCTCTACCGTGCTGTCTTCCGGCAGAATATAATTTCCTGACGTCGCTTCCTCATCAAAATACATTATTTTCATTAATGTACTTTTACCGCTGCCGCTTTCGCCGACAATGCCGAGTATTTCTCCTTTATATAAATCAAATGAAGCATCTCTTACCGCGAATACTGTATGACAGTGCGGACACATATTTTTCTGCAGTTCAAAAGACGGCTTTCTGCAATGTTCGCAACCGTTGCCAAATTGTTTCGATAAATCTCTAATCGATAAAACTACATCATCATTTGCCGGCATGTTGTACGGCCTCCTCGTTCAGCTTCTCAAGCATGTAGCTCGTATCATTCGTTACATAATATGTTTCGCCTGTTTTTTCATCCTGCAGCTCATCCATATAGACACCTGATAATCCGGATTCGCGGCATACTTTGTCGTCGAACTGTTCGACTTCAAACGGATAGTCATCAAATGCCAGCGACTCAACTTTCGTGTAAGGCGGCACTGCGTGAATTTTCTTCTCGCGTCCCGCTCCTAATAAAATCAATCCTTCGTTGTAATTCATCTTCGGATTATCAAACCTTGGAATCGGACTCGGTGCCATTACGTAGCGGTCATTTACCATTACTGGATAATCCGCATCGTCAGTAATATGCCCGAATTTCATAATCTGTTCGAATAATTTTATAAACGCACCGCTGTATTCTTTATCGCCATGGAGCATTTTTGTTTTGCGCTCACTGACTTCAACCGCTCTTAACGGTTCCGGCTGCGGCACTTGCAGTACTAGTATCTGGAAAGGCTTCAGCGGCACTTCAGGAATTCTGTGTCGTGACTGAATAAGTGTCGCTTCATCTGTATGAAT
>JBQDHL010000069.1:2342-4587 GCA_052093725.1 Jeotgalicoccus sp.
CTCACTGCTGTTCCCCCTTACTTTGACGCATACGGTCGAGTTTCGATTGGAATGTCACGTAGTGCGGAAGTTTCAAGTGTGAGATAAATCCAGTCGATTCAACCGAATCGATATGGTACAGAACGAATTCATCATCACTTGTTGCTACGCCCGGCACCGGATGTTCCAGACTGTAATCGAGTACACTCATCGCAATGGCTTTCGTTTCGTTTTGTCCAAAGACAAGACCGTAACCGATTTTAATCATGAGATCTTTGTTACCGGCATCAGCATCATCTTCATCAAGGTCCGGCATAAATGCATCAATTTCCGTTACTTCAAAATCACCGATAAAGTATTCACCGTAATCATCGTCGGGATTAATATAAACAGGCTGCTGTCCAACACGGCATTCCCCGATATTTGGGTGAGCCGAAATGCCGTAACCGCGAATCTCTGCATAACCGAGTGATGTCACAGCACCTGTCTGTCCGCGCGTTAACGCCTGCAGACGCTGGCTCCTTGTACTCGGATACTCAATTGCTTTTTTCGTAATATCATCCGGTTCATCATTATTTTCTTCTTCTCTCTTGAAGAGACCTTCATCTTCTAAATAGTCGATAACTTTCGGCAGTTTATCGAGTTCGTAATTAAACGGTACTTCTTTATATTGAATCTTTTCTTTCGGACCATCCGCCAGTTCTTTTAAACCATCATCCAAAAGACGATGCGTAAAGTCCGGAGATGCACCTAAAATCTGACCGCCGGGAATATCTTTAAAACTTGCCGATACCCTTCGTTCAACGAACATTTCACGCGTATCCGTTACCGTTGAATAATATAATCTCGGCAATGTCGAACGGTGTGCACGCATTAGGAAAACCGCTTCTTCCATGTTTCCCTCCGCCTGCTTAATTGCGAGCGCTGCAGTATTACGGTCGTAAAAACTCGCTTCGCTCATAATCTGATTGATGAGCTGGCGCATATTCGTTTTAATTTTTCCGACTTCAATATCCGTACCTTCTTCGAGCCGTCTGTTTTTATACAAAATAACTGAGTTATTAATGGCATGTGCGCCGCCTTTAACTGCAACGTAACCCATTTACAGCACCTCCACTTTCGACGTTCTCGGGATTATTACCACATTGTTATTTTTATCGGTCAGAATGAGCTCAATACCAAGCGGAAATTCTTTACACATGTCATTGCGGAGTTCAATCCAGCGGTGGTCTAAAGACATCTTTACATCTGCCGTATTCTTAATACCGGGACCGCTGAGACTGTACTCATTGCCTTCACCAATACTGTCCGCTTCGATTATTAACGTCGCAGATTTTTCCGGAGAAATTAATATGCCGTGCATGACCTCAGTAAAATATTCTTCTGTTAAATCCGATTCTTTTGAGATGATAAAATCAGCGGTCGTGTAATCTTTGTTCGGTATGCCGCCTGTTAAAACTTTCAATTCTTTACGCATTGTTTTATCACGGGAGAAAAAAGAAATTTCATTATCGAACAGTGTCATCGAAATAAGCAGTGCTGCATCGCTGAAGTCCGAATAATTTTTAACCTCTTCAGTAATTATCTCCGTGTGGCCGGGACGGCTCACCGCGTTGACAAGCTGGCGGTACACCGCTTGTGTTGTATGTACTATAGTTTTCACCGGTATCCTCCTAGTCATTCATCATTTCGAAACTGACTTTAGTCTGTAAAATATTTTCAGTACGTTCTGTAATATCATTTGCTTCAATATTTTTAAGCGTGTTTAAAATTCCGTTTAACTCCGCTGTAAATTTTTCCAGTTTAAAACTTAAATCGATAAAAGCCATTGCCTCTGAAAATTCTTCATCGGAACCTTTTACGAGACCGAGACCTACAGTTGAGCCATGTCTTATTTTAGATTCGGTAACCAGTACCTCACCCATGTAAAATAAAGTGTTTCTCGCATGCTCTCTCGTCTTCACCATAACGAGACCTTCATCCGGTTCGCTGATGATATCGAACTCGAGTTCTTCTTTATATCTGTTATAAAAATCGAGGACTTCTGTTCTGCCATACTTCGCAAAAATACGTGTCCATTGTTTTCTTTGCATGTCACAACCTCCTTATGACTTAATCCTAACTTGTTGCCAAGTTCAGTATGATTAAGTGTTGGTAAAGGAATGTAAACATTCAGTTGAAGATTGTTAATTGGGAATGGTTCGTGCAGTATAGTGCACCCTTTTGGAGCTTGCATCGGCATGAGCGGGTGTCATGTAGACGCATT
>JBQDHL010000069.1:4687-8721 GCA_052093725.1 Jeotgalicoccus sp.
GCATGAGAGGGAATCCAACTCAACAAAAAAAGACCAGGACTATAAGTCCCGGTCTAACGTTCATCAGATAACTGATGTTTAAACAAATCGCTTCTGTATAATATTTTCACTCTTTCCAAACGTTCATCTGTATCTTTATCGTACGTATCAGTTTCAAATACCATTAATGGAACGAGTTCGCTACACTGTAATAACTTCATTTCCTCCAGCGTTGGAAACTGTGTCGACACTACGCGGTCTTTACTGATTAAATTTTCCCGCCCTGCTGCTTTAAAATAAGTATATACCGATTGAAGTTCTGCTCTTTCATTATATATATGAGGAAACAGGTCTTCACGGATATATGAAATATGAATTGCGCACGGTACTTCATTCACAATTCTTAAGCGTGATACTTTAAATATTTTTACATCTTTACCGGCATCGAGCGACTCACGATAATGTTCCTGTTCAGTTTTACTCGCGTAATCTGCATAAATAACACGGCTTTCATATGGTATATTCTGCTCCTGCATTTTCTCAGAAAAACTCGTCGTCCCCGTGATCAAAAATTCAATCGTCGGCAGCGGTTCATTCACAAAACGTCCAACACCCTGCCTGCCGTATACGATGCCCATTTTTTCAAGCTGAACCAGTGCATTTCTCGCATCAATTCTTTTCGCATCGTACAGCTCCGCAAGTTCATTTTCACTTGGCAGTTTATCACCCGGCAATAGTTCTTTTTGCAGTATCATTTCATGTACTTTACTCCTGATTAAAGTTTCTTTCGTTATTCCCTCTTGATACAAAGCCATGATTTATTCTCCTTATTACACGATAAATTAATTATACACACTTGCTGAAATTCATACTAACAATTACAATATCCGAACATTTTACATTAAATTAAACTTTGAAAACGTTTTTCAGTAACTATATTAGATAAAAACGTTGATATGTTCGTTTTTTCTGTTAATATAAATACATTCATTAACTTACATAAATAAAGGAGAACTCGAAATGGACTTGTTAAAAAATAAAATTTTGTCAGAAGGTATCGCACTTTCTGACAATGTATTAAAAGTAGATAAATTTTTAAATCATCAGATTGACCCGGAATTAATGGTGGAAATCGGCAAAGAATTCTACGCCAGATTCAAAGATGCACAAATTACAAAAGTTCTTACTTTAGAATCTTCAGGTATCGCTCCTGCGGTAATGACTGCTTTGAACTTTGGTGTACCTGCCGTTTTCGCACGTAAAAGAAAATCACTTACTTTTGCTAATGATTTATTATCTGCACAAGTCTTTTCGTACACTAAGCAGGAAACGAACATGATCAGCGTATCTAATCAGTTCATCCAGCCTGGTGACAATATTTTAATTATCGATGACTTCCTTGCTAACGGCGAAGCTGCCGGCGCACTGATCAGCATTGTTGAACAGGCTGATGCTAATGTTGCAGGACTCGGGATTGTTATTGAAAAATCCTTCCAAAGCGGAGCTTCAATTCTAAAAGAGAAAAGCTACCGCGTGGAATCACTTGCACGCATACAATCTTTAACTGACGGCACAATCACGTTCGCAGAGGACACGGAATAATGCAGGTGCAGAGCCAATCCAGCGTTAAAGACTTTTCTCTCGGTCTTCAGCACGTGCTCGCAATGTATGCCGGTGCGGTAATCGTGCCGCTGATAGTCGGCAACGCGATCGGACTGACACCCGCACAGCTGACATACTTAATTGCTATCGATATTATGATGTGCGGTGTCGCAACAATTCTTCAGGTTTGGAAGAATAAGTTCTCCGGCATCGGTTTACCCGTCGTGCTCGGATGTACATTTACCGCTGTCGGACCGATTATAAATATTGCTAACACATACAGTATCCAATCTGTATACGGCGCAATTTTAGTATCTGGTCTTATCGTTGTACTAATCGCTTCGTTCTTCAGTAAATTGATACGGTTTTTCCCGCCTGTTGTAACCGGTACGGTGGTTACAGTAATTGGGATAACATTAATTCCTGTAGCAATTAATGACCTTGCCGGCGGCCAGGGTGCCGAAGATTTTGGTTCTTCAATCAATTTATTTTTAGGTTTTTCTACATTGATTATTATATTACTCATTCTTAAATTCTCTAAAGGATTCTTTGGTTCAATTGCGATATTAATCGGTATTATTGCCGGTACAATTATTGGTGCATTTTTCGGCCGTGTTGATTTAACGCCTATAGCAGACGCTACATGGCTGCACCTGCCGCAAGTCTTTTACTTCGGCACACCCGAATTTCATCTTGTACCCATATTAACGATGACGCTTGTTGCAGTTGTCAGTCTTGTTGAATCAACAGGTGTGTATTTTGCACTTGGAGATATTACGGACAAGAAAATTAAAGGCGAAGATTTAAAACGCGGTTACCGTGCAGAAGGTATCGCAATAATTTTAGGCGGTCTCGTTAACTCTTTTCCTTATACGACTTTTTCTCAAAATGTCGGACTGATTCAAATATCAGGTGTCCGCAGAAATAAAATTATCTACATTGCAGGTTCTATGCTGATTATTCTTGGCCTTGTTCCTAAAATCGGTGCAGCAACACTGGCAATACCTGGTCCCGTACTCGGCGGCGCAATGCTCGCTATGTTCGGTATGGTTATCGGTGCAGGAATTAAAATGCTGTCCCGTGTCGATTTAAATAAACAGGATAACATGGTTGTCGTGGCAATTTCCGTAGCAATGGGACTTGGCGTTACAGTCGTCCCCGATCTGTTCTCCGTACTGCCTGAAAGCCTTTCAGTCATTACTTCCAGTGGGATTGTTATGGGAAGTCTTACAGCTATTTTACTTAACGCAACATTTAACTTTAAATCAATTATTGATCCAAAAAATATATAGATATTTATTAATGCACGCGCTGACAATCCAGTGCGTGCTGTTTTTTTGGGGAGTGTGCTTCGGTAAAACCCTTCGGTTGCCATTCGGCTTCAAATTGTACTAATATAAACTGGAGTAAACAATTTAGGGAGTGTGTCATAAATGAAGAATATGAACGTTGAAAGTTTTAACCTCGATCACACAAAAGTAGCTGCACCTTATATCAGACTTGCAGGGACAAACGAAGGCCAGCACGGAGACACGATTTACAAGTACGATATCCGTTTCTGCCAGCCGAACAAAGAGCATATGGATATGCCTGCACTTCACTCAATTGAACACATAATGGCTGAAAACATCCGCAATCATCACGAACGAATCGTCGACTTAAGCCCAATGGGATGTCAGACAGGGTTTTATCTTTCAGTAATGAATGACGATGATAAAAAAGGTATTGAAGATGTCATGGAGAAAACTTTAAATGATGTGCTTGAAGCAACTGAAGTTCCGGCATGTAATGAAGTACAGTGCGGCTGGGCAGCAAGTCACAGCCTTGAAGGCGCTAAAGAAATTGCACGCAAGATGCTCGAAGGACGCAGCACATGGAGCACAGTGTTTGCTGAATAACATTTGATTTTGGCCACTCTTTGGGGGTGGTCTTTTTTATGCTGCACTCTTAATTTCCATTTCAATTTACATAACTGCGCGATAGGCGTAAAATGTACAAGATAATCCATAAAATAAGAAAGAGGTTTTCCGTAATGATTATGCCGGTATGGCTAATGTGGTTAATTCCACCTGTGGTTTTTATGATAATACCTTTAAAAATGTTAATCGACTGGTTTGCAATTTATTTACCGCTCGATAAAAAATATAGCCGCAAGGAAATTACTGTTAAAGCATCATGGAAAATATGGCTGACGGATCTCGGACTGCACCTCGTTGCAGTTGCAATTATGTATGCTGCATTGTTCATCGATCCGTTATTCAGAAGCAATCCTTCATCATTCGATGATGTTAAAGAAATCAGTAATGCTACACCCGACTGGATTGTCGCATTTTTCGAAGGAATTATCGCGAATCCTTTCGACAGTATTTACAGTATGATTTTCGTCCTTATTTTATTCGTAGTTATTATTTTAGTACAGTTTAAAATAACTAAGAAAATCTATGCGAAATTTG
>JBQDHL010000070.1:0-1504 GCA_052093725.1 Jeotgalicoccus sp.
TACAACAACATATATAGTTATATAGATAAATATGTAGAAGTATAAACTCGACATCTGACTGGATACAAACTGTTCCAGTGATTCATTATCTGTAATATCTCCTATAAAGCTGTAGCTGAACGTACCGTTTTGGATATCTTTTATGTAAATTCCATCATGAAGAAAAGCGAATAAGACATTATCATCTAGCTGCGCTGTTTCTTCAGTACTAATATCTTCAGTGAATAATACTATATTATGATTTACATCATAACTAATATCTTCACCGACATATTTTCCGTTCACTATTTCAAACTCCGGAATATCATTCCCAGCCTCTGTTATTTCTCCGATTTGACCAAATGTATTTACTGTTGCCAATAGTGAAGTAATAAATGGCAGTGAAATAAAAATCGACAGCAGCAATATGTTTAACAATAAGTACCGGAAGGGTACAGTACGAAATAGAGGATACTTTTTAAATGTTGCAAGACGTTTAATAAATTCAAAGTATTTCATTCAATCATCCTTAAATACGTATAATAATGAGACCTTAGTCTTATTTAAATAAACCTTAAGCAATCTAATTGTTATTTTAACATCAAATTGCTATATTTAGGATGTAAACAATTTTGAAGGGAGATTTTTAATTATGGCTTTTGAATTACCAAAATTACCATATGCTTATGATGCATTAGAACCTCATATCGACAAAGAAACGATGGAGATTCACAACACTAAGCACCATAACACTTATGTAACAAAATTAAACGACGCAGTTAAAGGTACAGATCTCGAGTCTAAATCGATCGAAGAAATTGTTAAAAACTTAGACGCTGTACCAGAAAACATCAAGACTGCGGTACGTAATAACGGTGGAGGACACCTTAACCACACATTCTTCTGGGAATTACTTTCTCCAGAGAAAAAAGAATTATCAGGTGAATTAAAAGAAGCAATTGAATCAGCATTTGGTTCAGTTGATAAATTTAAAGAAGAATTTGAAGCAGCAGGCGCTGGCCGTTTCGGTTCAGGCTGGGCTTGGCTAGTTGTTAACAATGGTGCTTTAGAAATTACAAGCACGCCAAACCAGGACAACCCTGTAACTGAAGGTAAAACTCCAGTATTCGGTGTTGACGTTTGGGAACATGCTTACTACCTTAAATACCAAAACAAACGCCCTGAGTATTTAGGCGCAATTTGGAACGTAGTAAACTGGGACAAAGTTAACGAATTATATCAGGCTGCTAAATAATACAGCATTAAAAAGGACGGGGTTTTTCCCCGTCCTTTTTTTATTTTAGTATACCCGCATTAAAATATGTTAAAATGATGTGGACTTTATAAAAGGGTTTGATGCAGGTTGAAACGGGCAAAAATTAAAAGTTTGGATGCTATAAATAAACAAGTACTGAAATCGCGTATAAATATAATTATGCTAGTTGTTTTTATGTTATTTTTAATTCTTATTTTACGCATCGGTTATTTACAGTTTGTTCTCGGTGACACATACCAGGAGCAGGTT
>JBQDHL010000070.1:1514-8679 GCA_052093725.1 Jeotgalicoccus sp.
CAGCCGAAAAGGCTATTTACTTCACCCGACACAGAAACATGTCTAACTTCGAAATAATGGATGTAGCAAATACTCTCAGTACATATATTGATATGGATGCTGATCGACTGTCACTCCGTGATAAGCAGGATTATATTATTAATAACTATCCGGGAGAGTTATCAGCAATTATGCCTGAACAGGTTACTTTGCTTGAAAACGGCGGAATTTCCCAGAATGACTTTAATGAAGATGCTTATAATATTATCAATGAAGAATTTGCAGATTCAGTATTAAATGAAGAAGATTTAAATATTATCGCTGTATACGTTGAAATGGTCTCAGCGAGTGAACTTAACCCGGTTATCGTGAAGAGTGAAGGTGTAACCGAGGAAGAGTTTGCAAAAGTTAATGAAGACCTTGAACAGCTTTCAGGAATTTCAACCGGCCTTGACTGGCAACGGGATTATCCTTATGAATCTGCACTTCGTACGGTCCTTGGTGAAGTGTCGACAAATGAAGAAGGATTACCGCGTGAACTTGTTGAATACTACCAGGCACTCGGGTATTCACGTAACGACAGAGTTGGGAAGTCATACTTGGAATTCCAGTATGAAAATGTTCTGCGCGGAGAAAAGCCGCAGGTTAAATATACGACTGACAAGTCCGGCAGAGTGACTGGCGAGGAAACGATTGAAGAAGGTAAAGCAGGAGACGACTTGTATCTCACTATAGATATCGAGCTCCAGCTTGAACTTGAAAAGATTGCCGAACATCATTTAACAGGCGTCCGGGATATGGCTGAAGAAATTGTAGAAATGGATGAAACGCGTGATGACATCGATTATACAATTATTCCAGAATATATCGATACGGTACAGCTTGTTGTGCAGGACCCGAACAATGGAGATATTCTCGCGATGGTCGGCAAACACATAAATGAAGACGGTGACATCGTCGATTATGATTACGGTACGCTGACAGCGACATACGTCCCTGGATCATCTATTAAAGGTGCAACAGTTGCTACAGGCTATCAGGAAGATGTATTAGAAGTCGGAGAAACACTGATTGATGAACCGATGACATTTGCAGGTACAGACACTGTAAGTTCATTCTTTAACCGCAACAGTCAGGTGCCTGTCGATGATCAGAGAGCATTGATGGTATCTTCCAACACATACATGTTTAAAATTGCACTCGCTTTAATGGGTGAAGAGTACAGTTCGAATATGCCGCTGCCTACTGATGTAACATCAGCAGGCTACGCACTGCGAAACGGTCTTAATCAATTCGGTCTCGGTGTCTCGACAGGAATTGACCTGCCGAACGAAGCATGCGGACTCGCACCTCAGCTGACGAATCCGATGAACTATCTGTACCTGAGTATTGGTCAGTACGATACGTATACAGCACTGCAGCTGTCACAGTACATGTCGACATTCGCAGCTGACGGTAAACGAGTGCAGCAGCATCTCGCGAAAGAAATTCGCGGCAGTAACGCTAATGACAAAGGACCGGTATTAAATTCATACGGCACCAATGTCCTTAATACTGTCCCACTTACTGAAGGTGAACTGACACAGATACAAGACGGGTTCTACGATGTTTTCAATACACATGATGAAGGTAGAGATATGTACGGTACAGGCTGGGATGCTTATCATGAGCTTGAACCGAAAGCTGCAGGCAAGACAGGTACTGCTGAGAGTTTCAGAGACGGCGATCCTGTTTTAAACCAGACCTATCTCGGTTATGCTCCTTATGATAATCCCGATATGGCATTTTCTATTATCTTCCCGACTATGCCGAGTACAGTACCATTCTTCCCGGTGCAGTACATGGGACAAGATGTTATAGAAAAATATTATGAAATTTATTACGGTCAGAAAGCAGAGCCGTTGTACAACTATGATGCAGATGAATTTTACACTGAGCTTGAATATGGAGACTACTAAACGAAAAAGATCTTAATCCTTGGATTAAGGTCTTTTTTCATCTTTACATAATCTTAACAATACATTAATTTTACATTTACAATAGTGATTTAGAATAAGAATGTAAGATAAATTACTAGACAATTAATTGGAGGAATTTTAGCTATGAAAAAGAATTTATTTCTTGCTGCGCTGTTAATGAGCTTAATGTTCATTATGGCGGCTTGTTCTGACTCAGGATCAGAAGAAGCAACAACTGAAGAAGATACTGGCGACGAAAGTTCAGAAGGCAGTTCATCTGCAGAAGTTACAGGTTCAGTAAATGAAGATGACAAGCAGATTGCCGGTGAAGGTTCATCTACAGTCTTCCCTATACTTAACCTTTTGGTCGAAGATTTTAATGCAGACCAGGGGATAGCAGTTGAGCTTGGCGGTAACGGAACTGGATCTGGTTTCAGTGCGTTAATCGAAGGTACAGCACAATTTGCTAACGCGTCACGCGGAATCAAGCAGGAAGAAATTGATGCTCTAGAAGACGGTGGAGTTGAATGGACTGAATTCTTAGTAGCTACAGACGGTTTAACTGTTGCAGTTAACCCGGCGAATGATTTCGTAGAAGATTTAACATTTGATGAACTGAAGATGATTTACTCAGGAGAAGCTGAGAACTGGTCGGATGTTCGTGAAGATTTCCCTGAAGAACCAATTACAGCATACGGCCCGGACCAGTCACATGGTACTCACGACTTCTTTAATGAAGAAGTTATGGATGAAGAAGGTGTACAGGGTCAGCTGATTCAAGATACTAACCAGGTTGTTTCATCTGTAGTAGGTGACGAGAATGCAATTGGATTCTTCGGATACAGCTTCTACACAGAAAATGAAGATTCATTAAAAGCAGTTTCAATCACAGGTCCTGACAGCGAAGAAGCTGTAGAACCATCATTTGAAAACGTAATGGACTTCTCATACCCGTTATCACGTCCACTTTACGTTTATACAAACAATGCTGCCTTAGATGAAAATGAGACATTCCATACATTCATGGAATTCACACTTCAGAATTCACAATCTGCTGCAGAAGAAGTTGGATACGTACCTCTTGAAGACGAAGCACTTGAAGAAGAACTTTCTAAACTTCCAAACTTGGAACAATAAGAATAAAAAATCTTATAACAGGCGGACGGGGATACTTTTATCCCGTCCATTTTTAAGTAAAGAGGGCTTATGATGAGTAATAAAAATATAAGAGAAGAAATTATTAATAACACTAGAAATAAATCCAATATTCTTGAGAGAATGATTCCAGTCATTTTACTTTTAATTACATCAGTATCAATTCTCGCAACTATAGGTATTCTATACACATTACTGTCAGAGTCATTTGAGTTTTTCTCAAGAGTGCCAATTACTGAGTTCCTGACTTCAGTAACATGGCAGCCATACGTCGGAGACGGCGAATGGGGAATATGGGCACTGATTATGGGTACGCTTAAAATTGTGGCAATCGCAGTTATTATCGCTGTGCCAATCGGGCTCGGCGCTGCAATATACTTAAGTGAATATGCATCTGAAAGAGTAAGACGTATTATCAAACCTATTTTAGAAGTGCTGGCAGGTATTCCAACAGTAGTTTACGGATTTTTCGCAATTAATTTTGTTAACCCTATCCTCCAGGGTATATATAGCGGTTTTGGTTTATACAATGCGGTTTCAGCCGGTATTGTAGTAGGTATTATGATTATCCCGATGATTGCAAGTTTAAGTGAAGATGCAATGAGCTCAGTGCCGACAGCTATGAGAGAAGGTTCTCTAGGCATGGGCGCAACACGATTTGAAACAGCAGTCAGAGTAGTTATTCCAGCAGCATTTTCCGGAATCATCGCATCTTTCGTTTTAGCAATATCACGTGCAATCGGTGAAACAATGATCGTGTCCATTGCGGCAGGTTCAATGCCGAACGCAAGTTTCGATTTAACAGAACCACTGCAGACGATGACAGGATTTATCGTCCAGATCACTTCAGGTGATGCTGCATTCGGAACTGATTTATATTACAGTCTGTTTGCCGTCGGTATGATGCTCTTCATTATGACATTGTTAATGAACGTTGTTGCATCGTGGTTGACTAAGAGATTTAAGGAGGAGTATTAATCATGACTTTGGTAGACAAAGATATCATTGCCAAGAAACGTTCCGGCAGACAATCAAAAAACCAAATTTTTAAATGGTTATTCTTCCTCTGCACGATGTTTGGTCTGGCAGTATTAATTATGCTGATTGCAGATACGCTGATGGACGGCTGGAGCCGGTTAAACCTCGATTTCTTGACGAACTTTAACTCGAGCAGGGCTGAGAGTGCCGGATTCTTCGGCGCTATCATCGGTTCGCTCTGGCTGATGCTTGTAACCACACCGGTTGCAATTATACTGTCAGTCGGCACAGCATTGTATTTAGAAGAGTATGCACCTAAAAATAAATTCACGAATTTCATTAAAATAAATATTTCAAACCTTGCAGGAGTGCCTTCAGTAGTATTTGGTCTCTTAGGCCTTGCAATGTTTGTTCGTGCACTTGCACTCGGTAACTCAGTACTTGCTGCAGGTCTTACACTCGCACTGATGATACTTCCCGTTATTGTTGTAGCATCACAGGAAGCAATCCGCGCAGTGCCTGCATCAGTTCGTGAAGCATCTATCGGTATGGGAGCTACTAAATGGCAGACAATATCAAGAATCATTTTACCGGCAGCAATACCCGGTATTATCACAGGTATCATTTTAGCAATATCACGTGCACTTGGTGAGACAGCACCGCTTGTTGTTATCGGAGTACCAACAACATTACTTGTAACTCCAAACAGCGTATTCGATTCATTCCAGGCAATGCCGATGCAGATCTACAGCTGGGTTAAAATGCCGAATGAAGAATTCCAGTATATCGCAGCAGCAGGTATTATCGTCCTGCTTGTCATCCTGCTTCTGATGAACTCAGTCGCAATCTTGATCCGTAATAAGTTTTCGAATAGATATTAATTATTAAGAGGAGTTTTATATATGGTAGAACTGAACAGCATTAAAACTGCAGTAAAAAACAATACTCAGACAGCAGTAGCGAATAGAGAAACAATTATCCAGGAAAATAAAGAAATTGTCTTCGAGTCTAAAAACTTTAATTTATGGTACGGAGACAATCATGCGCTTCAGGACATTAATTTAACTTTTCACGAGAATGATATCAACGCAATTATCGGACCGTCAGGCTGCGGTAAGTCAACTTTCGTTAAATCGCTAAACCGTATGACGGAATTAGTTCCAATTGTCCGCACAGAAGGCGATATCCAGTTCCGCGGCGATGATATTTTCAAAAGCGGCATGTCAGTTGAAGAATTAAGAACACGTGTCGGCATGGTTTTCCAGAAGCCGAATCCATTCCCGAAATCAATTTATGATAACGTAGCATACGGTCCGCGTGTTCACGGCATTAAAAAGAAAGCAGTTCTTGATCAAATAGTAGAAAAATCACTCCGCAGTGCATCGATCTGGGACGAAGTTAAAGACCGTCTTAACGACAATGCTTACGGACTTTCAGGTGGACAGCAGCAGCGTATCTGTATCGCGCGTGCGCTTGCTGTTGAACCAGAAGTTATTTTAATGGATGAGCCGACAAGTGCACTTGATCCGATTTCAACGACTAAAATCGAAGATTTAATGCAGGAACTTAAAAAAGATTACAGTATCATTATTGTGACACACAACATGCAGCAGGCTGCACGTGTGTCTGACAGAACTTCTTTCTTCTACCAAGGTTACGTTGTTGAATCAGACGATACTAATGTTATTTTTGAAAACCCTTCTGACAAACGTACAGAAGACTACGTGTCGGGAAGATTCGGTTAATATATGACAGTTTATCGTGAGAAGTTTCATGAAGGAATGGCTACACTGATTAACGATTGTATAAAACTTGGAGAAGAATGCCACGTAAGGTTGGCGCGTACGGTGGAAATACTGGTTGCAGATAATATTGATGAAGCGCGGAGCGTTGTCCGTAAGGATTCAGAGATTAATAAAATGGAAGCTGATATTAACGCACATGCTATTAATTTAATTACGACACAGGCACCTGTTGCAACTGATTTAAGATTAATTATTTCATGCATAAAAATTGCAGATAATCTAGAACGTATCGGTGATAATATTAGTAATGTTGCAGAAGTAAGGAAACGTATTAAAATTACGAATGAACGTACGCTGCTTCGTTTTAAAACAATGGAGCGCCTGGCATCATTAATGCTTGAAGATGTGTATACGGCATTCAAAGAAAAAGATATGGATCTGCTTGATGAAGTTATTTTAAGAGATCAGGATATCGATGCGGTATTTGTACAGATTACAACTTCGGATATTTTTGAGGAATCGGATGCATTTTTAACAGGTCAGGTTCAGCTAACTGCTAAATATCTAGAACGTATCGGTGACCACATTAAAAGTATTGCTGAACATATATATTATATACAAACGGGTGACCCGTACGAAAAGCACAAAAGCGAATAACTATTAACCTCCAGTAATTCTGGAGGTTTTTTCTATATTCATATAGAATAACTGTAAGGAATAAATATGTAAAATAAATATATATTGAGGAGTTATAAAGATGACTAAAAAAGAAATGCGTCAAAATATGATTAGTATTTTAAAGTCTATGGACGAACAGACTAAACTGCAGGCTGAAGAAAATATTACGGTACATGCAGCAGACTACATTCAATCGCGTAATTATAAAAGTGTCGGTATAGTGCTGCCGATGAAAATAGAATACGATACATGGAAGCTTATTGATGAACTTCTTGATATGAATGTGGATGTATTTTCACCTCAATGTCATTACGATGATAAGTCGATGACTTTCCACCGTTTGACTTCAAGAGATGAAGTTAAACTCGACGAGAAAAATATTCCAATTCCGAATATTGATGCACCGGTTAATAACGATGTAGATTTATTAATCGTACCCGGTCTGATTTTTAGCCCGGACGGATACCGTATCGGGTACGGCGGCGGATTTTACGATCGTTTCCTGACGAAGTTTAAAGGCGATACAGCTTCATTAATTTTCAGTGAACAGATAGGCGAGACTATCGTAGAGGAATACGACCTGCCTGTCGATACTCTGATTACGGATAAGGAAATATTCAATGTAAAAGAAGTGAGAAAGAATGAAGAATAAATGGCAGGCAGCATTTGAAG
>JBQDHL010000071.1:0-8671 GCA_052093725.1 Jeotgalicoccus sp.
AAGCATGCAAGTAAAACACCGCTGACATTAAAGAAAATAATAATACCGCCAGTAATGATGTCAACGGGAGCATTGATGTATATATTCCCATACTTCAGGCTGTCCTGGACACACATCGCTGAAACCATAGTCATCGGCGCTGTATTCTCGGCAGTACTGATTATTACGACAAAATACGAAGTTAAGAATTCTGAGTTGTATGTAAGGCAGACAAAAGCATTCCCTATAATCTTAATGGGACTGCTGCTTGCGAGAATTGCATTAAAGTATGTATTTTCGCTAAATACAACACCGGGCGAAATCGGCGGAATGTTTTTCCTCCTTGCATTCGTCATGATCGGGATTTGGCGCTTATCAATGTTTATCAAACATAATGACTTTAAGAAACAGCAAGCCGTCACGTGACGGTTTGCTGTTTTTTTTTGAGAATGCTCGTGCTGATTCACAATGGCAGTTTCCTGTTGTGAATCCAGTGCGTCCGGTTAACAACGGCAGTTTCCTGTTGTGAATCCAGTGCCTTCGGTTAACAACGGCAGTTCCCCGTTGTGATTCCAGTGCCTCCGGTTTACAATGGCAGTTTCCCGTTGTGATTCCAAGCTGTCCGGTTAACAACGGCAGTTTCCTGTTGTGATTCCAATGCTCCCGATTCACAACGGCAGTTTCTCGTTGTGAATCAAAAGAGCTAATAACAATAAAAAAGACGATACCTCAATAAAAGGCACCGTCATCTTGAATCAAATTATATTATTTTAATCTGTTAATCACTGCATCAGCAACACCTTGTGCAGATGCCGGATTCTGTCCAGTAATGAAGCTGCCGCTTGATACGACATTCTCTTCGCCTGCGGCACCTTTTACAAAACCGGCGCCATTTTCTTCAAGTTTAGTCTGCAGCATAAATGGCATATCCTCTGATAGTTTCATCGAATCTTCTTCTGCATTCGTAAATGCAGTCAACTTAATACCATCTACTAAATATTTACCATCTTTAGTTTTTGCATCGGCAAATGCTGCCGGTCCGTGACATACCGCACTGATAATTCTTCCATCATCTTTAAAGTAAGCCATAATATTTTGAATATCTGCGTCTCCTGGGAAATCGAACATTGCGCCGTGACCGCCTGCTATGAATATTGCATCATAATTTTCATAAACGAGGTCTCCAATACGCGGTGTATTCTGAAGCAATTTAGTCACTTCAGTAAATTTTTCATCATCGTTTCCGTCTTCTACCGAGTTTGGATCTATTGGTACTGCTCCGCCTTTGGGTGATGCTATATCAACTTTGAATCCTGCACTCTGAAATGCAACATACGGTTCAGCCGCTTCAGACAGCCATAACCCTGTCGGCTTGTCCTTGTTGCCTGCGATTGTGTCAGCATTCGTAACCATAATTAAAACAGATTTACTCATATTGATATCCACTCTCCTTTTAAATCATTTACCCTTAACCACACTTTCATAATCTTAAGAATAAAAAAGAGCACCGGACAAATTAGAGTCCGGTGCTTAAAAAATCAGCTTATCCGATTTCTCGAACAGACTGCATCCTAAAATATTATTTATCTCCGCTCAGCTTAACTAATATCTTAGCCTGACTTTTATCATTTGTTAATGCTTCAAATCCTTTTTCTACAATATCTTCGAGTTCAATATGATCTGTAATAACCGGGAACGGATTAATCTGACCGCTTTCCATCATTTTCACAGTCGCTTCAAAGATATCCGGCTCATACGCAAGTGTAGACGCAATTCTCACACCACTTGATGTTAACAGCATTGGATTAAATTCCATAGCCTTCTCAAATATAGAAACTATTGTAACCATTCCACGTGCTCGCGTGACAGCTATTGCCTGATTAAGAGTGATAGGTACACCTGCAACTTCAAATGTTCTGTCCACACCATCCGGATAATGTTTTTTCACAAATTCAACCGGGTCTTCATTACTTGAGTTCACAGCATGAGTTGCTCCGACTTCTTTTGCTTTTTCAAGTCGGGTATCGCTTAAATCAAAAACGATAATATCTTTTGCTCCGGCTGCACGGGCTGCAATAATTGTAAGAAGTCCGATAGGACCTGCACCAAATACTGCAACTGAATCACTTAATTTCATTTCTGACTCTCTGATTGCCTGCAATGCCACAGCAGTCGGTTCAACCAAAGCTCCAAGTTCCAGCGAAGTATCGTCTTTTAATTTAACTATATTTTCCTTATCCACTACAACATAATCAGCAAAACCGCCGTCACTTCCAAGCCCTACAAATGTAAAACCTTTATACATGTCTACCAGTGTTTTTTCATGAACTTTACCTGTTATAAGCGGGTTAATCGTTACTTTATCTCCTGCTTTTAGCCCTTCTACACTTGCACCTATTTCTTCAATTACACCTGAAAATTCATGTCCCATAGTAAGGGGTGCTTTTCTTCCTGTTAATGGAGATTCTTCATCTTTAGGGATAAAAATCGGACCTGCATTATACTCATGCAAATCACTACCGCATATTCCAGCCCACGCAACTTTAACTTTTACCTGATTGTCTGAAACCTTTGCTACCTCGATGTCTTCAACGCGAATATCCTGTGCATTATGAAATACTGCTGCTCTCATAGTTAAACCCTCCCGTTTGAATTTTCTTTCAATTCAATTATCTCATTTATTTATAAATTTTAACAGTGAAATAAGAACCTATATTTGACATAAAAAAACATCACCCTTCTTCAGGTGATGTCTCATTTAACTATTCTTCTTCATTATTCTGTTCTACCAGTTTCTCAACATCTGATACAACTTCAGCTTGCGGGAATTTATTATCTCCTGAATCCACACCGGCGTAGTCTTTAATAATTGTACCGTCTGAGTCGATTAAGTAAAATGCAGTTCCGTGTGTTACCTGATTACTGCCCTTAGGCGGAGGTGCAACGATTGTTTTAAAGTTATCTTCTGCAAATCCTCTAATGAAATTGTAGTCGTATCCTGTTAAGAATTGCCACTCTGTATTTTCCGGTATATCATACCATTCTGCATATTCTGTCAGTACTGCAGGTGTATCTACTTCCGGATCAACTGAGAAACTCATAATACCGTAGTCTTCAATTCCTTTTTCTTCCAGCTCTTGTGCTGCTGCAGTCATATTTTGAGTCATCGGTGGGCATACAGTTGCACAGTTCGTAAAGATAAAGCTCATCAGCCATACTTTACCGTCCATATCTTCTCTCGTGAACGTTTCATCATCCTGATTCGTCACTTCGAAATCCTGTATTTCATCACCGTACCGGCTCATTGGCTCTACTGCGCCTGCACTGCACGCTGATAAAAACATGAGTGATGCCAAAACCGCGATTAACCACTTTTTCAAGTGTGTACCCTCCTACCATTCATCTTACTTCTTATGTTAACAAAAATTAAAATAACTGCGCATGTAAATTATGCAGTTTTTATGACTAATCATTGACTACAGTGTCACAATCTCTGTCGTACTCCGTTCATTATCCGGTTTCACATATAAAATATGTTCCATACGCTCTTTTAATTCTTCAACGTGTGAAATAATACCAATCGTTTTTCCTGTCGTCTGCAAGTCGATTAATGTGGATATTGCAACTTCCAGTGTCTCGTGATCAAGCGTGCCGAAGCCTTCATCAATCAGCATAGTATCAAGTGTAATCCCGCCTGATTCCTGCTGGAGTGCTTCATTTAATGCAAGTGCCAGCACGAGTGATGCCTGGAATGTTTCACCGCCTGATAACGAATTAATATTACGTGCCTGGTTATTGTAGTAATCGAACACTTCAATATCGAGACCACTGTAACGATTCACTTTCTTCATGCTGCGCTGCAGCTTGTAGCGGTGATTCGTCATAACAGTCAGCCTCACATTGGCAAGCTCTAATATACGTTCTAAGTAATAAGTCAGCACGTATCTCTCTAAGGACACTTTCTGTCCTTTTTTACCCTGCACCGCTTCAACCAGTTCGCTCAGCTGGTTGAATTCCTCATAGGAAGCATTGAACGTATCGATTAGTTCTGCCAGATACTGACGTGAAGTAATGTTCTGATTCCTTCTTTCATTAACAGCAGCATAATACTCCCGTGCAGACTCTAACGCAGTTTCAGCTTCGTTAAGCGCCTCGACATCCTCATCAGTACTGAACTTCTCTGTCGATTCAAGATTTTTCTTCAGCTCATCAAGATGATTTTTAAGAGATAGATTCTCGTCATCAAAAGATTTCACTTTTTCTTTTTTAGCTGTGATTGAATCATCGTTAATAATTTGATGAAGCACAGCTGTATCGGAATAATTATGGACCTTCATAAACGTTTTTATTTTACTCTTAAATTGCGTCATTGAAGCCTCTGTTTTTTCATAATCTGCTTCAAGTGATTTTACTTTTGCCCCGGTTAGATCACGCTGTTTCGTTAAATCATTAACTGTTTCTTTCAGCTGATTCAGATTTTCCTGGAACTCTTTAACAAATGTATATTCATTTTCCATATGAACTTTGAAATCACCGTATTTTGTAAATCCTGTCAGTTCTTTAAATTCATGCTGTTTTGCAGTCAGCTGATCTGCATTGTTTTTCAATTCCTGATTTTTCAACTTTAATGTATGTATGTTTTCATTCTGTAATGATAAATCATTATTCAGCTTTTCTTTCTGTTTCAGTTCGCTGTTTGTTTCTGCGAGCGCTTTTTCAGCCTGCGATTTTTCTTCATTTATTGATTTCAACTGTACTTCCAGCATATCCACATCTTTATGTTCTTTATCTTTTAATAGTTCGTCGATAACATCGATACGCGAAACATGCTTCTGATTTACTTCTTCATGATTAGAGATTTTTTCTGTCAGTGTATTCAGCTGACGACGGTCCTCTTCAGAGAATCCGCCTGACTCCGGCAACTCGAGGATAGTCTGTTCACATACCGGACACTGAGCGCCTAACTCCAGATGATTGATGAGGTGGTTAATAGTATGCACCGTTTCTTCATCATAATCAGCAAGGTTACTGTTGAACACAGTCAGCTCTTCTTTTAATTGAATAATCTTGTTGTTATTCTCTTCAATATTATTCTTAATATCCTTACGCTCATCAATCAGTTTTTGATCATTGTGCGCTTCTTTAACATCATTCGCGAGTTTGTCCGCCTGACTGCGGAGTTCACTCTGGTTTTGCTGCAGTTCTGAAGCTGCACTATGTGTCGCCGTCAGTTTTCCAAGAATGTTTTTAGTCTCTTCAATATGTAAAGAAAGGTTTTTAACTTCCGCTTCTTTTTGCTCGAGCTCCGATGTTAATGAAATAATATCGTCATTTATTGTTTCATACGCTGCTGATAAAAAGGATTCCCGCTTATAATATTGCTGCTGTCTCCGGTTCATTTCCGGAATGTTATCTTCTATGTTTTTGAGCTGAGCAGTATTATTTTTAAGCTTTTCAACAAGATTTTCTTCCTGTTCTTTTTCATGCTTAAGTGACTCACTTATATCCGTTAAGGAAGCTGCAAGTTCCTTATGACGAAGCAGTTCATATTTAATTGATGATACTGATTCAAAATCGGTGATTTCTTTACGCCATGCATCGATTGATTCAGTCTGACTCTTTAACGCTGACTTTGCTTCAGTTAGCTGATTCAGCTTATCGATTTGTTCATTATGCTGCTCTTTTTTAAGTAATATTTGTTTTTTGTTTTCAAGTTCACTTTTTAGTTTTTTACCGTTTTCAGTCAGCTCTTCAAGTTTTTTCTCGTAACTGAAAATAACACCGTCTGCGTATTCCAAAACAATATTATAGTTCGGAAAATCCTGCTGTTCGGTAATATCAATATCTTCAGTATGTATATGTTTAACCCGCTCATTAATTCTCATATCAAGTTTTGCTGCTTCATCCGACTGTTCTTTCAGCTTCTCTTTTAAACTGATTTCAAAGTTTAAAAAGCGGCCGGTCTGGAACAATGTCCGGAGGATTTCCTGTTTATCAGTACTCGATGAAACGAGCAGCTCCTTAAACTCACCCTGCGGCAGTATTAATATCTTTCTAAACTGCGCCCGGTTAAGTTTTACCACTTCTTCTACCATATCTCTGACTTCATTTAGTTTGCCAGCGAGAATATTTCCTTCTCCGTCATACAATACCGCTTTCGGCGGTGTTGCACTTTTATTTCCCGGCTTGTGGTATTTCAAAGTACGCTCGACTGTATATTCTTTACCGCGCACTTCAAAAGTAAGTTTAACCTGAGCCTGCTTATCCACCGGTGCAAACTGACTGCGCAGTGATTCTTCATCTCGGCCGGTCGTTGAGGCACTGCCGTACAGCGCATACACAATCGCATCAAAAATCATCGTCTTACCTGAACCTGTTCGTCCGCTGATTAAAAACAATTTATTGTTAAAACTCTTAAAATTAATTTCTTCAGCTTCAAACGGTCCGAAGTATTCTACTTTTAAATTAATCAGTTTCATTATGTTCACCTGCAAAATATGACTTAAACATCGTTTTATCGAAATTTGTTACATTTCTGTCGAGAGTCGTTTCTATAAACGCCTGGTATATATCCACGTCGCTTGTCGTGGTCATATCAACAGTCTGAAGCTCTGACGAACGATCTTCAATTAACGGTTTTAACTCCAGTGTATTCGGGTAAATCATTTTAATTTTACTCATCGGCTCTGTCACATAACTCATATTTGATAATTCAAATTTAAAATACGCATCGTTATCTTTAAACGTGACGGTCTCGTTAACCACCGCTTCGTAGTCACCGGTAAATACCACAACATCATGTTTAGGCTCCAGCGGAATAAATGAGACTTTCTTCTTGTCCGTATCAATAATTCTGAAGCCCTTCGGCTGTTTATATTCAGAGAATGAATACTTTAATAAAGAGCCGCTGTAAAATGATTTCTCGCTGTTTACAGCGAACGGGTGATGCAGATGGCCGAGCAGTGAATAATCAAAATTGCTGAACGTATCTTCACTCACAGCTTCACTCAGTCCCATCGACAGCGGTCGTTCCGAATCACTTTCAATACTGTCTGATAAGTATAAATGCCCGACGAGTATGTTTATCTTGTCTTTCTCCAGACGGCCATTTATTTTTTCAATAACTTTATTGTATGCGTCCTGATGGGAAACGATTGTCTCGTCTTCAAAATAATTACGAGCTTCAAGTACTTCGATATGCGGCAGCAGATAAAAATCAGTATCCCCAATGCTTACAGGAATGTGTGCCTGATCGAGGTCTGTGTTTATATGAAAATCAGTTGCTTTAAACCATTCACTGCCGTAGTTAAGACGTTCACGGCTGTCGTGATTACCGCTAATAACGAGGAGCCGTTTACCAAGCGTAATATTTATTTGATAAAGTGTCTCGTTCGCCAGCTTTAACGCATGCTGTGACGGATTTGCACGGTCAAAAATATCCCCTGCAACGACGACAATATCAATATCATTTTCTTCAATTTGAGTCATTAGTTTTTTCAATATATATGCCTGATCTTCGATTAAATCGAGACCGTTCATTTTGCGTCCGATATGCCAGTCGCCTGTATGTAAAATCCGCATTATGGTCACCTCTTAAAGTCATTATACTGATTTTATCATACTTCCTGAAACACAAAAGACTCTCACCGGTAAAACTCCGGGAGAGTCAGTTTATTATTTGAGCTGCTGGATTGTAATGATTAAATCGTCTAATTTAGTTTCCATGCGGTGTAGCAGGAAAAACGTAATTACAGCCGGAAATCCAACGTCGCTCACAAACGGTATCCAGTCCATATTACTTAAGCACTGACGTTGCTGTGTTGACAATTTTCGCTGAATACAGAGAAACCGGAATTCCCTGTGACGGACGCAGAATGTCCTCTGTGATCAGACGCGCTGCCTCAGCTTCAACTTCTGCAGCTGTAATACCTGCTTTCGGGTTATTAATCGTTAAATTGAATCTCTTATCCTGATTCGTTACAAATACCATTACTAATTTTTCATCCATTGCTGTTCCTCCTCTCTGTTATTAATGAACCGTTAAAATTAATCGACGATGTGCGTCACTACTTTTTCAACAAGTGAATACTGCTCTCCTGTTAAATTTTCGTAAATAGCCGCCAGAGCGTTTACACCCGCGTCACTTGCCTCACTTGACAGACGATTAATCGAGCGTGATTTCGTAACCTCTTTACCTTCTTCGTTTACAACGTAGAAGTAAAACTTTGCACTCAGTCCTTTTATCATGTCCCCACCTCCTCTCACACTATATATCGTCACAAATTATTAAATGGACAAACAAAGTTCAAGATATGTATAATATGAAGTAAGTAGAGGTGATTACAGTGTCATTTGATATATTTATGATTTTAATTGCGATTTGGACATTCCTTATGCTCGGGGCAATGACAATTGGCGGATTCTTCATGTTCAGAAAGTTTTTACGCCGCATGCCTAAAGGTGACGGCTACTCAGAACTCGACTGGCAGGATTACTACATAGAAAAAGCCTTGCCTTTATGGAATCAGGATGCCCGCTCCCTGCTGAACGAACTGGTAAGCCCGGTTCCGGAACTGTTCAGAGATATCGCAAAAGAAAGAATTGCCGGCAGGATTTCGAAAATAGCGCTTGATGAAGGCGTTAAAACGATTGAACTCGATCAGATAATGAAAGGTTACATTATCGCCACGCC
>JBQDHL010000072.1:0-8556 GCA_052093725.1 Jeotgalicoccus sp.
TTACATTCAGAAGAATTTTTCAATGCTGAAGTATATCCTAAAGTTACATTCGAATCTACAGACGTAAGAAAAGCCGGCCAGACCGTAAAAGTATTTGGAGATTTAACGATAATGGACCATACTGAAAATATAATGATAATTCTTTATAACAAAGGTGCCCGGACGAATCCGTGGGGAATTGAAGTATATGGATTTGAAGGGAAATTTGAACTAAAACGCAGTGATTATGGATTAACATGGAACAAACCTTTAACAAACGGCGGTGTGCTGGTCAGCAATAAAGTCAAAATACTGGCATCACTTCAATTCAGTAAATCATAAAGAGAATAGTATTTTAAGGTTTTATAATTTGAGGAAAGAGGCATTATATGACAGAGTTTCTTTTTATCTTAACTAATGTAATGCTGCCGATAGCGATAATCGTTTTTATCGGTTACGTTTCGCAGTTGAAATTAAATCTAGACAGGCCGACACTTGGTAAACTGATGGTGAATTATATTATTCCCGGATTCATATTTATGAACTTGTATAGTTCAGATATAGACTTCAGTTTGCTGTTATACATAATGATGTTTTTATTTATATTTGCCATCATCTCTTATGGTGTATCGAGAATTATAGCGGCATTGTCTGGGGTGAAAGGTCAGCACACAGTATTATTTACAAATTCCAGCTTATTTTATAATGCAGGAAACTATGGTGTGCCGGTCAATGACCTGGTATTTAAAAGCGATCCATTCGCGATGAGCGTCCAGGTTATGATGGTTGTATTCCAAAATATTATCGCGTATTCCTACGGTATATTTGTACTGAGTGCAGAAAATGTCGGAAAATTTAAAGCGCTGCTCGGATATTTTAAAATGCCGATTTTCTACGGGCTGTTTTTAGGGCTGTTATTTAACTACTTTAATATTACTATGCCGAGTCCGGTAATTTCTTCTCTCGATTACATAAGAGACGCGATGATTGGTATGGTGCTGTTTATCCTCGGTACGCAAATTGCAGGAATCAGGTTCAGACATCTGCGATTCAGCGCATTTATCGCAACAGCGGTAAAGCTGTTAATCATTCCGACAATGGCATTGCCGTTACTACTCTTGTTTAACGTGGATGGTGTCGTTGCACAGGCAATACTGATTACAACAGCAATGCCTGCGTCAGTAAACAGTTCCGTCATTGCACAGCAGTACAGTAATGATCCGGAGTATGCCGCAGAAATCGTAATGATGAGTACATTACTGAGTGCGATTACGGTGCCGCTTGTTATTTATACGGCATTGAATGTGTTTTAGATAGAAAAACTGAGAGCGTGCCACCGAGAAACGACGGCGGCACAGAATATGAAGAAACGGTGATAATGTCTTGGAAACTGACATTATCACCGTTTTTTATTAACTTAAATACATATCCAGGAATTTCTGATTCGGACGTTCGCATATATTTTTTACGGGGATATTTTTACGGTGTTTCGCTATGAGTTTATAAATCGAATCCCGTATAAACTTAGGAATAAGTTTAAAGAGTATAAAGGGTTTAAATAATTTATTAGCGTCTGCAAGCATATGCAGTACAGCATCCGAGTGTATATATGTTCTACCGTCGACGATATAAATAACGCTGTCTATATCGTTGTCAGGCGTATAATTTTCTTTTGTCCATTCAGTAGTAAAATCGGTAATACGTAGTTCGGGATTCTCGTTAATGTCTACAGTGAAACGTACGAAGAAACTGCAAAAGTTGCATTCTCCATCAAAAATCAGCACTTTCATACTAACGCCTCCTTATCCCAATTTTATCATATGACTTTTGCGAAAGGCATGATTGGGCCTTATGCGTATCCCAAATCTTCAGGATTAGAATGAGCTCAAAAAGAGCAGTCTCCCAATTATAAGAGACTGCCCTTTATCAAATATTATTTCTTAACGATCATTTCAATTTCAACTTCTGCACCGAGTGGCAGTTCCAGTACTGCGACACATGTGCGTGACGGGTATGGTGCACTGAATTTCTCTTTATACACATCGTTCATTGCATCGAAGTTTTTCATCGTTGTCAGATAGACGTTAACTTTAACAACCTGTTTTTCTGTAACACCCATGTCTTCCATTACATCAAATAGATTATTGAATGCAACTTCAGTCTGTTTCGCGATGTCTCCTGTTAAATCTTCTGTGACATCCAGTCTGTTTTTTGCTGTCTGTCCCGAGAAGTAAAGAAAGTCTCCAGCATCTGTAACGTGTGAATACGGTCCGGAGCTGCTCACTGTTTTTGTATTGAATGCTTTTCTGTTCATAAAACAACCTCCTAATAATAATAACTTAATCATAGCATTTTTAAGTGAGTAGAATGGCAATGCAGAGAATCTATTAGTGTAAAAAGGTCTATCCAACATCGATAAGAATAAGTGTGTTTCTGATGAGCAAATTATAGGGTGTATAGGGTGCAAATGCTGTTATAGTATATGGTATAAGAGATTCCCTAGTTTATCGACTTAGGATAAAACGAATTTAAAAATGAGGTTTGGCTTATGCATTATACAGTTAAAGAATTACTGACACTTGAGGGATTTCAAGGTGCAGAATATATAGGGACGAAACAGAGTCTCGCGAGAAATATAAAAGGTATTACAGTTATCGATTCACCGGATATCTCATTATGGCTGAACGGAGGAGAGACGATACTGACGAGTTTCTTCCCGGTTAAGGATTTAAACGATGAAGAGATGAAGGATTGGATGCACAAGCTTGCTGATAAAAAAATCAGCGCTCTGATTGTGAAACTCCGGGAAGAGTTTAAAAGCATTCCTGAGCCTGTGCTCGAAGTGTGCAAGGAAAGGAATATTCCCATTATTTCACTGCCGACAGCTGTTCCGTTTATCGATATTATTTATAAAGTGACGCGTAAAATTTTTAATCAGGATGTTGAAAAGCTGGAGTACTTCAGAGAGATTCATCTCCGTTTTACCGAGCTGTCTATTCAAAATGTCAGCGATGAAGTGATTATCGAAACGCTTGAGTCGTTGATAGGCAATCCCGTGACGATTTATAATGAGTTGTTTAAAGTCATTGCAACAACGGACAATGAAGTGGAACTGTTTTATGAATCGGATAAGTTTCAGGTAGAAGAAAACATTAAGAACACGATCTTCCCGATTTACCGCAGATTTGTTATCTATCCGAAACTGCAGGACCGTGAGTGCGAACAGATTATGATTCCGATAACTACAGTGAACCAGACGAAAGTCATGCTCGTTATCAGTGCAATACATTCAGGTTTCAGCGATTTTGATTTTATCGCCATTGAAAATGCGGCGACAGCATTGTCATTAAACCTTGCTAAAAAAATTGCGATTTCTGAAGTGGAAAAGAAATATAAAAATGAAATTATCGATGATCTGCTGTCAGGGGATATTAAGGATGAGGCTGATATTGCCGAACGTGCGGATAATATTAAGTTTGATTTGAACAGCCGGTCTGCGGTCGTCGTATTTACGCTGAAGTTTAAAAATAAAAAGGCAACGAGTGTCTCGAGGGAACGTTACTACAATAGTTTAATTAACAATATCGATTATTATTTAAAAAATGCGATTGTACGTGAACGGTTTAATCAGGTGATTGTAATCTGGCCTGTACATTCAGGACAGAGCAACAAGAAAAAAGAAATGGACAGTATCAAGAAATCGCTCAGCTATATAATTAATAAATTTGAAAGTGCCGTCAATGACGCGAGAGTATATACGGGTATCGGATCGATTGCAGATACGGTGCATGATCTTCCGCGGAGTCATAAAGAAGCCCAGGAAGTACTCGATGTAAATGAAATGTCCTACCAGCATAGTCCCATCCTCAGTTTTGAAGAGCTTGGTATTTATCGTCTGTTGTATCAGTTCAAGCACGATAATAACAGACTGAGAGAATTCATCCCGGCGAGCTTACAGCGGCTGCTTGATTATAATAAATCAAACAGGGAACAGTTAATTGAAACGTTGGAAATGTATCTGCAATGCCAGCAAAATGTGTCACGCTCGGCTGACAGATTGTACGTACATTATAAAACGGTCTCATACCGCCTTGATAAGATTAAGGAAATTACCCAAATGGACTATGAAGACGCGAATGAAATGCTGTCAGTCCAAGTCGGACTGAAGATATTGGAAATAATGAGCAAGGAGTAATTGTATAATATATAGAAAACTAAATAGATAAAACGTGCAAAAATTATCTACATTGGATAAAGACATTGGACCTTGCAGAATATATAATATACGTAAAGGTGTAAAACACTGATTAAAATAATGGAAACAAAAAATATAACAGAGGTGTAAATATGTCAGAAGAACATAATAATATTCCCGGAGAGAACTTAGACGCAGCAGCTCAAACGGATTCTCTTAAACCGACAGGACCAAAAGACAGAACGCTCGGTGCAGCCGGATACATGTCGCTATGGGTCGGGGACGGCGTAAACATGGGTAACATGACGCTCGGTGCGAGTGTTGTAGTTGCCGGGATGGCGATCTTAAATATTTGGCAGACAATTGCAGCGGCATTGATTGCAATAGGAATTGTTTCTATCCTCTTCGCATTAAACGACAGAGCCGGATACAAATATGGTATTCCGTATGTAGCACATCTAAAAGCATCGTTTGGTGAGAAAGGTACACTGCTTTCTTCACTGCTCCGTGCAGTACCTGCAGTCATCTGGTACGGTATTCAGAGCTGGATCGGTGGTACGGCGTTAAACGAAGTATTCAAAATACTTTCAGACGGTGCACTTGATAATGTATTCCTTGGATTTGTTATTTTATTAGTAATACAGATTCTTCTTTCTATGAAAGGATTCAAGAGTATTAAAGCGGTTGAATCAGTAGCTTCAATTGTGCTGATGGGTATCGTTATTACAGTATTCGTTATTTTACTTAAAGACCACAGCGCAGCAATTACTGATACATGGGTTAATACTGAAGGTACGTGGGGAATTCCGTTCTTCGCATACATCATGGTATTCCTTGGTAACTACGCAGCAATTTTCTTAAGTGCAGCAGACTATTCACGTGAACTTAAAACAGGCTACAGCAACGGCAAAAGAGGACTGCTTTACTTTCTGCCGATTATCGTTGCTTATGGTTCGGTAATCGTTGTTGGCGCAATGCTTGCAAGTGCGACAGGATATACAAACCCTGCACTTGGACTGCCGGCATTATTCGATAATGTTTACATGCAGTTATTCATCTCTGTGTTTATCGTGTTTGGTGCAATCGCAGTAAATATGGTAGCGAACATTGTTACGCCGACTTATGTTATTCAGCTGTTTACTAAACTGAACTACAAAGTTTCGGTAACAATTACAGGACTTCTTGCGATGGGTTCATTCCCATGGTTATTAGTACAAGATGACAATGCAAAAGGACTTGATACTTTCGTTCAGGTTTACTCAGCGTTCTTAGGACCATTAATTGCAATTCTTATTGTTGAATATTACATTATGAGAAAACAGCAAATCGATATTAAAGAATTGTACAAAAAAGGCGGTAATTTTGACGGCGTGAACTACGCAGCGATGCTCGCACTTGGTATCGGTGCAGCAGCGGCATTCTTATTCGTTGATCTGGCATGGATAATCGGATTTGTTGTTGCAGGTATTGTATATCCAATTATCAGTAAGACAATGTTCAAAGGCTCAAGATTTAAGAAGGATACAATTTTTGAAGAAGAGATAAAATAATATAATGTGATAAAGAGCAGTGAAATCAGAGGATTTCACTGCTCTTTTGCTTTATTCACGGACAAACGGGTATTAGAAATCAGGAGGGATGTCCGGATGAGCCTGAAAGTGCAATACATCACAAAAGAAAATCAGATAGAAACTGCAGAAGGACGGGACACGATGCCGCACGATGTCACCTTTACGTGGTATGACTACAACAGCTTTGACGATAAAGACCAGCTGCTGTCGGACTTTAAAATTGATGATGATGATAAGCTGGAAGACGAGACGACGAAAAGATACCGTCCCCAGTATTATAATTTAGACGACTATCAGCTGTTAATATGTCATGTGATTGACCAGGATACATTGGAAGCACATGCCATTAACATATTTGTCATGAAAGATATTCTTATTACTTATCATAACGGGGTACTTGAAGAATTTATCGATATCGAAAAAATTATAAAACATAAATATGAAGATCTGGAAATTGATATCGCACTCCATATACTGTATGAAACAGTCGAACAGTATTTTGATATCGTGCACGGCATCGAAGACGATGTCATTCTTTTTGAAGAAAAACATGGCAATGAGAAAAAAGGTGATGATATCACCGCGAAGATGTTTGATGTAAGAAAGGAAATCTTCCGGGTGAAACGGGTCATTATTCCGATGGAAGAACTGGTCGAGAAATTTAAAGAGCAGGAAGGTGTATTCAACAGCAGCCGGAGTGAGTCGATACTCGGAAAAATTGATTCTAAAATCGACAGGCAGAAACTGATTATTCAATTCTCGGAAGAAATGATTGATGAAATGAAAGACAACTATATTTCATACAATACGTACCGTATGAATAAAATTATTAACGTGCTGACAATCATCTCGGCGATTTTCCTGCCGCTGACACTTATTACCGGCATATACGGCATGAACTTTGAAAATATGCCTGAACTTGGATGGGGACCGGGATACTTTGTAACATTGGGTATAATGATTTTAATCAGTGTGGGAATGCTCGGATTCTTTAAATATAAAGGATGGATGTAGCTTTATTAAAAAATAAATATTAATTATGGATAAAAACCTTTCTGAGAAATCAGGGAGGTTTTTATTTTTTTATAAAAAAATAGTTTACATTCTTTAGATTAAAGTGCTATTATTTAAAACGTAACGATTACGAATAGGAATGATTACGCTTTAAATAGGAGGGCGAAATGAAAAAGAAACTGTTTGAAGGGTTAAGTGTTATCGCTTTAGTGGGATTACTGGCAGCATGTCAGAACGGAGAAACTGAGAAAGAAGCTCATGAGGTACATAATCATGAGGAACATGAATCCGAGTCACATGGACATGAAGAAACAGGAAGTGCAGTAATCGACGGGTTATCGGATCATTATCATACGGGGGACAATGCAGAGCTGACAGTTTCTTCAGAAGTTGAAAGTGATGGTCACTGGCACTGGTATACGAGTGAAGATGGGAAAGAGTGGGCAGCAATTGACGGAGAATATGAGGATACTTTATCTATAAAAGCGGCGGATGGACAGTACATAAAAGCATTATTGTATGACAGTGACCACAATATTGCTGCTGAAAGTGAATCGATCGAAATAACAGTGGATGACCATACAGGGGATATTTATAACGGTTATTTTGACGATGAGCAGATAGCTGACCGTGATATCAGCGACTGGTCAGGCAAGTGGCAATCAGTATATTCGTACCTTGAGTCGGGTGAAATTGATAAAGTGTTCGAGCATAAATCCGAAGACGGTGATATGACAGCGGAAGAATATAAAGAATACTACCGTGAAGGCTACATGACAGATGTGAACAAAATTAATATAACTGATAGCGGTGAATTTACTTTTTATAAGAATGACGAAGAGTATTCAGGACAGTATGATTACGACGGCTACGAAGTTTTGGAATATGAAGCGGGTAACAGAGGTGTGCGATTTATCTTTGTGAAAACTGCAGGAGACGAAGAAGCACCCCAGTATATTCAATTCAGCGACCATATCATTGCACCTGAAAAATCCGGACACTACCATCTTTACTGGGGTGATGACAGAGAAGAGCTGCTGAGTGAAGTTGAACACTGGCCGACATATTACCCTGACGACTTAACAGTCGATGATATTAAGAAAGATATGCTGCAGCATTAAGAGGAGAGATAATATGAAAGTTTTGAAATGGCTGGCTGTATTCACTGCAGCGGTTGCATTAACAGCATGCAGCGCTGACAATGAAAACAAAGAGGAACTAAAATTTTATACGACGGTATACCCGCTGGAATACTTAATATCTGAAATTGGCGGAGAGACGGTCGAAACGGAATCAATACTGCCTCCGGGCGCTGACGGACACAGTTATGAACCGACAGCTCAGGAGATGACGAAATATGCAGCTGGCGACGGACTTGTGTATGTGGGAGAAGGCATGGAAGCATTCTCTGAAAATATTGCAGATGCACTTGACAATCAGGAAGTATCACTGATTAAAATTGCAGATTACAGCGAGCTGTTTGAGGGAACACCAGATACAAAAGCGAGCCGGGAAAGTGAGGTGGATGATGATTTTATCGAAGGTGTGAATGAACATTACCACACAGGGGACACTGTTACTCTGACTGCGCCTGACAAAGGAGATAAAACAGAGTGGGCAGTAACAAATGACAGCGGTGAATTTGAAACTGCCGGGAGCGGTGCTGAATTCAGTATGCCTGCCGCCGAATCCAGCTACTCAATCCGTGCTTTAATTTATGAAAACGATGAAGTAATTATGGAAGATATTAAAGATATAATGGTTGATAACCATGATTCATTTGATCCGCATATCTGG
>JBQDHL010000073.1:0-8490 GCA_052093725.1 Jeotgalicoccus sp.
TCTCGGTTCACAACAGGGAAACGCCGTTGTTATTCCAAGGCTTCCGGTTCACAACAGGGCAACGCCGTTGTCAACCGAGTTAATTTCATAAACAAAAAAACACCGCTCCGGACTAAACAAAGTCCCTGAGCGGTGTTTTTTATTAATTAGCTACAATATTAACTAATTTCTGAGGTACAACGATTACTTTACGTACCGTCTTGCCTTCTAATTCTGCTTTGATTTTTTCATCAGCCATTGCAATTTCTTCTGTTTCTTCTTTCGACAGATTTCTTTCAATTTCTAATTTATTTTTAACTTTTCCGTTCACCTGCACGACGATTTCAACTGTATCTTCTACCAGTTTAGTTTCATCGTATGAAGGCCATTCTTCATATGCAAGTGTATCTGCATTACCTAGTTTGTCCCACAGTTCTTCTGCGATATGCGGGGCAACAGGCGAAAGCAGTTTCACAAAGTTTTCAATATAAGCTTTATTTACTTCTTTTGCTTTATAAGATTCATTAACGAATACCATAAGCTGTGAAATACCTGTATTAAATAATAGTGATTCGAAGTCTGCTGTTACTTTCTTCACAGTTTCGTTATAGACTTTATCAAGTTCCGGTGTTTCTTTGTCAACGATTTTCGCTGCAGTTTCACCAGTTTCTTCATTAATAACCAGTCTCCATACGCGGTCAAGGAATCTTCTCGCTCCGTCCAGACCGTTTTCATTCCAGGCAATTGATGCATCAAGCGGTCCCATGAACATTTCATACAGTCTCAGTGTATCTGCACCGTGTGAATAAACGATGTCGTCCGGGTTCACGACGTTACCTTTTGATTTACTCATCTTCTCGTTACCATCACCAAGAATCATTCCCTGGTTATATAATTTCTGGAATGGTTCTTTCGTTGGAACAACGCCAAGATCGTAAAGGAACTTGTGCCAGAATCTCGCGTAAAGTAAATGCAGCACCGCGTGTTCTGCTCCGCCGATATATAAGTCTACAGGCAACCAGTGTTTCAGTTTCTCAGGATCAGCAATCTGTTCCGTGTTGTGCGGGTCGATAAAGCGCAGGAAGTACCAGCTGCTGCCGGCCCACTGCGGCATTGTGTTTGTTTCGCGGCGGCCTTTAACACCGTCTTCTCTAACAACGTTAATCCATTCAGTATTGTTCGCAAGTGGTGACTCGCCTGTACCTGATGGTTTAATTGCCGTCATTACAGGTAGTTCAAGCGGCAGTTCTTCTTCAGGAACTGTCGTCATCGTGCCATCTTCCCAGTGAATTACGGGAATCGGCTCGCCCCAGTAGCGCTGACGGCTGAATAACCAATCTCTTAGTCTGTATGTGATTTTCGCTTCTCCCGCGTTCTTCTCTTTAAGAATTTCAATTGCTTTAGAAATTCCATCAGCAAGTCCTAAACCATCAAGCGGACCTGAGTTAATGTGCGTACCTTCACCGGTAAATGCTTCTTCTTCCACATTACCGCCTTCCAGTACTGGAAGGATCTCAAGGTCGAATTGTTTCGCAAATTCATAGTCTCGTTCATCATGTGCCGGAACAGCCATAATTGCACCTGTACCGTATGAAGCAAGAACGTAGTCCGCAATCCAGATTGGCAGTTTTTCGCCGCTTAACGGATTAATTGCGTAGCTTCCTGTGAACACTCCTGTTTTTTCTTTTGCAAGATCAGTACGTTCAAGCTCGCTCTTATGCGCTGCTTTTTCCTGATACGCTTTGACTGCTTCACGCTGTTCGTCTGTTGTAATTTTATCGCTTAATTTATGTTCAGGAGAAAGCACTGCATACGTCGCACCGTAAATTGTATCCGGACGCGTTGTAAATGCAGAGAATGACTCATCGAAACCGTCGATTTCAAAAGTAACATTTGCACCTTCTGATTTACCGATCCAGTTGCGCTGCATATCTTTTAACGATTCAGGCCAGTCAAGATCATCAAGATCTTCTAACAGTCGGTCCGCGTATTCAGTAATACGAAGAATCCACTGTCTCATCGGCTTACGAATTACCGGGTGTCCGCCGCGCTCACTCTTGCCGTCGATTACTTCTTCGTTTGCAAGAACTGTACCAAGTGCTTCACACCAGTTCACAGGTACTTCGTCAACGTAAGCTAGTCCTTTATTATAAAGCTGGATAAAGATCCACTGCGTCCATTTGTAGTAGTCAGGATCTGTCGTATTCAGTTCTCTGTCCCAGTCGTAGCTGAAACCGAGTTCTTTAATCTGACGGCGGAATGTATCGATATTTTTTTCATTGAATGCATGGATATCATTTCCTGTATCAATCGCATACTGTTCTGCAGGCAGACCAAATGCATCCCATCCCATCGGATGAAGTACATTGTAGCCCTGCATACGTTTCATACGGCTGACGATATCTGTTGCTGTATAGCCTTCAGGGTGACCGACGTGCAGTCCTGAACCTGACGGATACGGGAACATATCCAATGCGTAGAATTTCTCTTTGCCGATTTCATCTTCTGTTTTAAATGTTTTATTACTTTCCCAGTGCTGCTGCCATTTCTTTTCGATGTCTCTGTGTTTAAACGTCATTAGTTTTCCTCCTAATTAAATAAAAAAATCCCATATCTAAAAAAGATATGGGACGATCTATACGACCGCGGTACCACCCGCATTCACATTTATGTGCAACTTTAAATAATATGAAATTAACACAGACAAGTTCACTTGACGTTAATACCGGTTCGCACCAGCCACCGGTTCGCTTAAAAAAACGCTTTTGCTACTACTTCTGATATTAATAATATAGCTGAATTATGTTAATATAGCAAGGCTCTCAGCGTCCTTCGACCGATAACAGCAGTTTTTTCTTATCGAGTCCGCCGGTATATCCGCCAAGCGTATTATTACTCGCAATTACTCTGTGGCACGGAATAATAATCGAAATCGGATTTTTACCGTTGGCATTAGCGACAGCACGGGAATAATTACTGCCGCTAATCCGTTCAGCCAGCGTCTTGTAACTGATTGTTTCACCGTAAGGAATCTGACGCAGCTGTTCCCAGACCGACTGCTGAAATGGTGTGCCCTGAACAGCCGGATTTATTTTAACGTCAAATGACTTTCTGTCTCCGTTAAAATATTCATCGAGCTCACGGATACACTGTTCGATTACATCGTCAGATATAGTTGATTCTCCCGCTTCATCAACATAGTCTATGCCAATAATCGCATCATCAAGTGACTCAAATTTCAGCCAGCCGATATCAAACTTTTGAAAATACACAGTACCAGTCATAGTTATCAGTCCTTATACGTAATATTGTATCCTTTGTCATACTTCCGACCAACTCTTCTTAATAAAAATACATACGATAAAATGCTTAGAATAATTAATATTCCAATCACCATAAGCATCGTGTCATGTTTCAGTACATATGCTTCACCGTCGAATTCAATCGTAAATTGCGTCATATAGCCCATTAAAAATATCAGTGCAAAAATGGTAACAGAGATAATAACATTCGCTGCTGTATCGAGCCTCTGTGCCGGATTTTTTCTTGAGACTACGGGGTTTATCGTACCGAGCAGCATACCCAGCGGCGCCGCAGTCATGACGAGCAGCACCGATACAAGAACGGCATAAATCAGCGTCGTTACCGGTACATCCAGTATGAAATAAATAATTATCGTAATAAATATATACATCGGCGCAATCGTTATAAGATTATATAAATATTTTGCTTTTGCGATATCCAGTCCGCTGACCGGCATCATTTTTAAAAATGCATAGGTGCGTGCATCTCTCGCTGTATTCATCGCAGCGGCAAATAACGAAATCATTATCGAACCTGCGAACGCAATTGAAATCATTACCTGGTCATCCGATGATGCTTCCCCGCCGTATATCAGCGGGTTTGAAGTTAATAAATATAAAAAGACAAACGGAAATAAATACTGCGGCAGCACAGCTGACCATTCTTTAAAATCACGTTTCGTCATCGTTATATCTTTTTTCAATAATGCACTGACAGGCGAACCGACTTCAGCTGACGCAGGTTTTTTCCGCTGGACAGTTCTCGTATTCCCCGTCCCTTTAACAAATGCTCCGGTAACGTAATTTAATACGAGCCATATTAAAGCGGCAGCAGCTGCAATGAAAATAAACAGCAGCAGAATATATTTCACTATTTCCGGATTATATAAAAAGCCTGAGAAGATAAAATTAACATCCGGCATCATTTCAATGATATCCATTAAATATTGACTGCCTGCCATAATAATGAAGTACGGCAGCACACTCGCAAATCCGCCTGCTAAAGTTAATACTTCACCGACGCGTTTTGCCGACGAAATTTTTGTAACTATAAAAACGATAATATATGCAAATGCGGTACTTACTGCTCCAATAAAAATGAAATACACAATATTGCTTAAGATTAGTAAGGGTGATTCATACCTGACAGCAAGTGTCAGTCCCGCCGTTACGCTTAAAAAAAGCACAATTGGCAAAACTTTTAATGTAAACTGATAAAATAATTTTACCGAGAACACAGCTTTCGGTGTAACTGGCAGCACTAAATACGAATCGATATTTTTATCCATAAACATTTCTTTAATAATACCGTTGACTAGAAACAGCGATAATACAGGAATGATAAATAATGACAGCAGTACTGCTGCTTTACCGATAAGCACCTCTTCAGAGTTCATTAAAAATAAGTTTAGAACCATCCATACAGCCGGAACTATCAGAGCAAGTATAAATAGCGCCAAGAATAAATATAATATTATTTTTCCGGTACTGAGTGCTTTAAAATAATTCAGTCTGGACTGAGCTTCAACTTTCAGTATGCTCTTGAACATGCACGTCCTCCTCGCCGGTAAGCGCTAAAAATATGTCTTCAAGCGTCTTCTCACCGCTTCCCGTCTGTTCACCGAGTTCCTCCAGAGTGCCAAGCGCCTTAATTTCACCTTTATAAATAATGCAGATTCTGTCGGCGATTTCTTCTGCGAGACCGAGCGTATGAGTTGTCAGGAATACCGTGTTTCCCTGTTTCACGTACTCCGTTAAATAATTTTTCAGTTCGCGGTTACTTTTCGGATCCAGCCCGACGTTAGGTTCATCTAAAAAGATAACTTCCGGTGAATGCATCAGTGCACCAATTACGACGAGTTTTTGGCGCATGCCGTGCGAGTATTCCTCTACTAAAGTTCCGAGATCATCCTGCAACTCGAACATGTTCACCAGTTCATAACGCTTCTCTGTGTAAGAATTCTTATCCATTTTGTATATGCTCGCTACGAAATTTAAATATTCATTACCTGTAAGCTTACCGATAATATCTGGTGTATCCGGCACAAAACTGATTTTCCTTTTTAGCTCAATATTATTCAGATTCATCGGCTCACCGAGTATTTCAACAGTTCCCGCCGTTGGTTCAAGAAGTCCCATCAGCATTTTTATCGTCGTTGATTTGCCGGAACCGTTCGGTCCGAGATAAGCAAAAAGCTCACCTTTTCTTACGGTAATATTTATATTTTTAACGGCGGTTTTTCCACCGAAATTTTTAGTTAAATTACTGGCAGTAATCATTAAAGACCCAACCTTCTTATGATAAAATTAATAGTATATTGAAAGGATTGATAATATGCTCAAAAGAATTCTCCCAACCGCAAAAGACTTCATTAATGAAGTCGTACAACAAGAAGATATATTAGTCGATGCCACTTGCGGCAACGGCCACGACTCTTCTTTTCTCGCGCAGCTCGTACCAGACGGACATGTCTACAGTTTTGACGTGCAGGCCGACGCGATTAACAGTGCGAAAGAAAAATATAATGAGCCTAATATTTCATTTATACATGACGGTCATGAAAATATATCCAAGTACGTTTCAGTGCCTGTTAAAGCAGGGATTTTTAATCTCGGCTATCTGCCTGGAGGTGACAAATCAATTACGACAGCATATGACACTACTATTACCGCGGTTGATAAATTGTTTAATTTATTAACACCTGGCGGCAGAATTGTCATTGTCGTTTACCATGGACACGACAGCGGTAAAGTCGAACGCGACGCTTTGTTAGAAACATTGTCAGCCTGGCCCCAAGATAAAGCCCAGGTGCTCCGGTATCAATATATTAACCAGAAAAACAGTGCACCGTTTTTACTGGTAATAGAAAAATTAAAGTAAACGGTACATATTAGGTAAAACCCGTACGTCAGACTCTCTTTCAAGAAGCTGGCGTACGGGTTTTTATGTCCGGCTCGTTTTTAGTCTGTCAATATACCGATTGAAAACAGCTGTGCATTAAAAAATTGTGTCATTAAATAATATGGATACTCAATATTTTCTCGTTGGAAGATGCTGTGCTCATCGGAATCAAGCATCGTAAAACGGAAGTCATCCGACTGTGTTCTCTTAATGTACTTCGCAGATAAATAAGAGTTAATAATCTGATTATCACTGCTCATTACAGAAAGAATCGGCACACCGCTGACATCTTCCATATTTTCAGATGTTATTTTCATCTGATTAATAATCGTCTTATACCACTGGTAACTCACTCTGTCGACGATCAGTTCATCTTCTTTATAACGCTTAAGAAAACGTTTGTCCTGCGTAAAGTAATTCATTTTAATACCCAGATTAAATCTCGATTCGTCGCTTGTTACACGCACGCTCGTCAAGATTGTATTTTTGCGGTTCATAAATGACTGTTTAAACGACAAGAGCGGATTTAATGCGACGATGCCGTCCGCCTGAATTCTATTTTGTCTGTGAGCTTCCAGAGCGATTAAGCCTCCGAGCCCCTGCCCGATTATAAACGTCGGTAAATCGTATTGGGCCGCAAGTTCATGCCACTCGGCCACACGCTCCACATACTGCTCAAAACTGTTGATGTGCCCTTTGTTCACACGCGTCGTCTGACCATGCCCCGGCAGATCTCCGCTAATGACGTGATAACCGTCACGGCGCAGCTTTACAGTCAGCTCATCGTAGTATTCATGGTGCTCCAGTAAATCATGAACAATGACCACGACACCCTTTGGTTCGTTTTCTGTCTCCCACTTCCACATAAGCTTTCTCCTTACAAATAAACGCAAATTTGATATGATGAATTTATTATAACATTTGAGATGAGAAAGGAAATTTAAAATGATAATAGATTATAAAAATCACACACCTAAAATTAGTGACAGTGCTTTTATCGCACCAAACGCAACAATAATCGGAGATGTTGAGATCGGCGACAATTCCTCAGTATTTTTCGGTGCAGTCGTACGCGGAGATATTGCACCGGTACGCATCGGTAACAATACTAATGTTCAGGACTTATCTGTACTGCACCAGACACCCGGTCTGCCGCTGACATTGGAAGACAACGTTACAATCGGTCATAAAGTTACATTGCACAGCTGTACTGTGAAAAAAGGTGCATTAATCGGCATGGACTCAATCGTGCTCGATGAAGCTGTTATCGGAGAAAATTCATTTGTCGGCGCAGGTTCATTAGTAACGGGAGGCACTGTAATTCCACCGAATACACTTGCATTCGGACGACCTGCAAAAGTGGTCAGAGAGCTTACGGCAGAAGACCTTGAGGACATGAAACGTATCAACGAGACATACGTTGGTCACATTCCAAACTATAAAAACTAAATAAATAAAATAATTTACACCCTTTTTTTATTAAAAGGCGATATAATGAGTTTGACCACAAAAGAAAACGCTTTATTTACAGGAGGATTAGCAATGGGAGTAGTTAGAGATATTTTCATCGGTTTATCAGAGAACAAGATTTTAAATGATGCATCAAAGCAGATGGGGCTTAGATTTGGTGCACAGAAAGTAGTCGGAGGAACGGGTGTAAAAGACACTCTTAATTGTCTGGCCGACTTAAATAATCAAGGTATGAGTGTTACGTTCGACAACCTCGGAGAATTCACTTCCGACCGCTCAGAAGCTGAGAAAGAAAAGAACAATATTATTAAAATGATTAAAGAGATTCAAAAAGAAGGTCTGAGTGCACATGCATCAGTAAAACTTTCTCAAATCGGCTTAAACATAGACGAAACTTTCTGCTACAATAATATAAAAGAAATTCTGGAAACAGCTAAAGAAACGAATATGTTTGTAAACCTGGATATGGAGAACTATTTATCTAAAGAACAGTCACTGACTATTCTCGATAAACTTCTAGAGGAATACGACAATGTCGGTACTGTGATTCAGGCATATTTTTACGACGCAAAAAAAGACGTAAGAAAATATAAAAACGTCCGTACGCGTTTAGTTAAAGGTGCTTACAAAGAACCCGATACGCTTGCGTACCAGTCTAAAGCTGATATCGATCAATCTTATTTTGAAATTATTAAAACGCACTTAGTTGAAGGAAACGGCTTTACTTCAATTGCGACACATGATCACAACATCATCGAAAAAACTATCCGTTTTATCGACACTCAGAACATTTCAAAAGATAAATTTGAGTTCCAGATGCTTTATGGTTTCCGTAAA
>JBQDHL010000074.1:0-8459 GCA_052093725.1 Jeotgalicoccus sp.
GCTGTTGTTAACCGGGTGCGCTGGATTCACAACGGGGAAATGCTGTTGTTAACCGGGTGCTTCTTCCATAAAAAAACACCTGACTTCCAGTGAAGTCAGGTGTTCTAATTCTTAATAATAAACTGGTGAGTCTGGACCTAATGGAATTCCAAGAAGAGTCCAGATAATCAGCATTAGTCCCCAGAAAATAAAGAAGAAAATAGAGTACGGCAGCATTACTGAAATCAGTGTGCCGATACCGATATTTTTATCGTATTTCTGTGCGAATGCAATAATGATTGCAAAGTAAGTCATGAGCGGTGTAATAATATTCGTACTCGAATCCGCTACACGGTAAGCCATCGTCGTCAGTTCCGGAGAGTATCCGAGCTGCATTAGAATTGGCACGAAAATCGGCGCCATTAATGCCCACTTGGCACTCCCACTACCGATGAACAGATTAATCAGTGCAGTAACAAACATAAACCCGATTAACAGCGGTACGCCCGTCAAACTCATACTGTCCAGGAGCTGTGCACCGTAAACCCCGATCACAAGACCAAGATTAGACTCGGTAAAGTAAGCGACGAACTGTCCTGCTGCGAATGCTAAAACGATAAACATTCCCATAGAAGCCATCGTGTCAGTCATTTGTCCTGCGACATCTTTATCATTTTTAATAGATTTCGTTACGACACCGTATACAAGACCCGGGATAAAGAATAAAATCGCAATAATCGGTACAAGTGAACTCATGAACGGCGACTGAATAATTGTATCCATGTAAGATCCAATTTCATCCGATCCGCGCATCGGTGAGTTCGGAAGCACTACTAACAGCGCAGCAAGCCCGACTCCGACAACCATCGAAATACCAGCCAATATCAAGCCTTTTTTCTCAATCGGCTCAAGTGTTTGAATACCTTCAACGTCGTCAGCTGCCAATTCTTCTTCTTGTTCTTTCGACATCTTGAATGAACCTAAACGCGGTTCAACAATTTTAGCAGATACGAACCAGCCGACAAATGTCAGCAGGAATACACTGACCATAATGAAGTACCAGTTCATTGCCACGTTAATTGAGTCAGCATATGCAGGGTCGATAACCGCTGCTGCCGCTGCTGTAAGTTCAGCCAGCATTACATCCGTTCCGCTTAAGAGCAAGTTCGCTGAGAATCCTGCAGATACACCGGCAAATGCTGCAGCAAGACCCGCTAGCGGATGTCTGCCAAGTGCTAAGTACAGAAGCGCACCAAGCGGCGGAAGTACTACGTAACCGGCATCAGATGCTACTGATGACATAATCCCTGCAAATACAAGTCCTGCAGTAATTAAGTTATTTGGAATCGAAAGTACGAATGCTTTCAATGCAGCTCCGATTAAACCGGAGCGCTCCGCAACACCAATACCAAGCATTGTTAATAATACAACGCCAAGTGGTGCGAAGTTAATGAAGTTATCCGTCATACTTTCGAATATATAACTAATACCTTCGGCATTTAATAGATTTTTTACAACAACTTCCTCGTTACCTTCACCTGGATGCGTTACCGATATTCCAAGTATTCCGAAAATTGATGATAAAACTAAAGTAAGTACTGCCAATAAAGCAAAAAGCGTAACCGGGTGCGGTAATTTATTACCCAGCCATTCTACAAAATCTAAAAACTTTTGAAACAATCCATGTTTCTTTGTACTCTCGTTCACAGCTTAAACGTCCTCCAATATGTATCAAAATTAAAAGCCGCTCGAAACGGGCGGCTTTTACTATTATAATATTTACTTACAGATTTTACAATCTGAATTATTGCATATTTTCGATTAATGCATCGCCGAACTCAGAACATTTCACTTCTGTAGCGCCGTCCATCAGACGAGCGAAGTCATATGTTACGATTTTTTTAGCTATTGTATTTTCAATAGACTGGTTAACCAGGTCAGCAGCTTCCTGCCATCCTAAGTGTTCAAGCATTAAGACACCTGACAGTAATAATGATGAAGGGTTCACTTTATCCTGTCCAGCGTACTTAGGCGCTGTACCGTGTGTTGCTTCAAAAATAGCATGTCCAGTTTCGTAGTTAATGTTAGCACCCGGTGCAATACCGATACCGCCAACCTGCGCTGCAAGTGCATCACTGATATAGTCACCGTTCAGGTTCATCGTTGCAACAACGTCGAACTCTTTAGGACGAGTAAGGATCTGCTGCAGGAAGATATCTGCAATAGAGTCTTTGATAATGATTTTACCGTCAGCAACTGCTTTGTCTTGTGCTGCATCAGCTTTCTCTTTACCGTCTTTTTCTACGATTTCATCGTATTCAGCCCATGTAAATGTTTTATCGCCGAACTCTTTACGAGCTAACTCGTAACCCCATTTTTTAAATCCACCTTCAGTGAACTTCATGATGTTACCTTTGTGCACTATAGTAACAGATGGTTTGCTGTGCTCGATTGCATAGTTAATTGCAGAGCGCACTAAACGTTCTGTACCCTCTTTAGATACAGGTTTAATAGCGATTGAAGAAGTCTCAGGGAAACGGATGTTTTTAACGTCCATTTCATCCTGCAGGAAGTCGATAACTTTTTTAACTTCAGGCGTACCTTCGTTAAATTCGATTCCAGCATAGATGTCTTCAGTGTTCTCTCTGAAAATCTGCATATCGCAGTGTTCAGGATGTTTAACCGGTGAAGGAACACCAGTGTAGTGTCTTACTGGACGTAAGCATGCGAATAAATCCAGTTCCTGACGAAGTGTTACGTTTAATGAACGGAAGCCGCCGCCGATTGGAGTCGTTAACGGTCCTTTAATTGCGATAAGGTACTCATCGATTTTGTCAAGAGTGTCCTTCGGTAGCCATTCGCCTGTTTTGTCGAATGCTTTTTGTCCCGCATATACTTCAAGCCAGTCAATTTTCTTCTCACCATTGTAAGCTTTTTCTACAGCTGCATCGATAACTTTACTCGCTGCTGCCCAGATATCAGCACCAATTCCGTCTCCTTCAATATAAGGAATAACCGGATTGTTTGGTACGTTTAGTACACCATTTTTAGTTTGAATTTTTTCTCCTGCCATTAGTGAAACCCCCGTTGATTTTTTAATTATCTTTTTTCAATTGGTTCATATTTCATGTTCGTGTGGCCATTGTACTCCGCACGCGGTCTGATCAATCTGTTATTTTCGAACTGCTCGAAAATATGTGCAATCCAGCCGGACGCTCTGCTGACTGCAAAGATCGGTGTGAATAAATCATGAGCGATACCAAGTGAATGGTAAACAGATGCACTGAAGAAGTCTACGTTAGGCAGTAAGCCTTTCTCTTCTTCAATAATCTTCGCAATTTTCACAGACATTTCGTAAAGTTCAGGCTGACCGTTTTCTTCAGTTAAGCGGCGTGCCATATCTTCAAGATACTTCGCGCGCGGGTCGCCTTCTTTATAAACTCTGTGTCCAATCCCCATAATCTTTTCTTTGTTGTCGAATTTTTTCTGAATATAGCTGTCGACATTATCAAGAGAACCGATTTCTTCAAGCATTGCCATAACTTTTTCATTCGCTCCGCCGTGCAGAGGTCCTTTAAGTGCGCCAATCGCTCCAGTAACTCCTGAATATACATCTGATAAAGTCGCTACGATAACACGTGCAGCAAACGTTGATGCGTTGATTTCGTGATCGGCATGAAGTACTAGTGCCGTATTCATCGCTTCAACCTGAACCTCAGTCGGCTCTTCACCGTTAAGCATGTACAGGAAGTTCTTCGCGTAACCGTATTCCGGATTCGGGTCGATTACTTCTTTACCTTCACGAGTACGTGCAATTGCCGCAACGATTGAAGGAATTTTTGCCTGAATACGAATGCCTTTAAGCAATGTCGCTTCTTTAGACTGATCTTCCGCCTTCTCATCCGTGTGTGCAAGCAATGACACTGCAGTACGCAGAGCACTCATGGGATGTACAGATTTATCTACAAAAGTTTTATAGAAACCTTTAGCTTCTTCAGTTAAAAATGCATGATCATATAATTCTTTTCTAAAAGCTTTTAATTCCTCTTTGTTTGGTAAATGATCGTGCCATAATAAATAAAACACTTCTTCAAACTCAGCGTTTTCTGCTAAATCATCAATTTCATAACCGCAATAAGTCAGCTGTGTGCCGATAATTGAGCTGATTCTTGATTCACCAATTACAACACCTTCTAAACCGCTGCTTCCAGCCATAAATACCCCTCCTAAATATGTAACAGAATCTTTAAATCAAGTATAACAAAATTGACACAATTATGTTTGCCCTTACTTACACACGGACTTTGTGAATAAGAGTACAAAATGTAAGCGTAACCCATGATACCGCTGCCCTTAGATATAAATTAACTGAAATTTAGCCGTGTAATAAGAATCAGTTAATTATCTTATATCATATCATAAGTATAAGTTATGTATAGAGGCGTATGCTGATGCAGCGTGCCTGCGGGGGTGGAGATGGAGCTGACGGTGACATTTGCGGACGTCGGTGATTCGGCACTGTCATTCAGACTCAGCACCTCCCCGCCAAATTAAAAACCTCCGAAGCCGCATCTTTCTGCAGTCTCAGAGGATCTCAATCATACTTATATTATTCTTCTTCAGACATATTATGCGGTTTTTCAATCATTTCAACATTATCGATATTAGTATAATCGACTGTCGAATGGATATTGACGTCTTCGCCTTCATTTACGAGGTCTGCTTTCAGTTCGCTGCCCGTAAATTTATATTCCGTGTCAAAGTACAGCTGTATTGTACCTTTAATACTGTCAGCTGCTTCAACTGTCTTCAGCGTTTCTTCATCGATAAAACTGCTGAGTGCCCCAGCGTCTTCGACGTTTATCGTCAGTGCATAACCATCTTCAAGCGCACTGACTTCGCCCTCGGGATAGTTTTCAAGCGATGCAACGATTGTCTGATAATCGCTGCCCTCAATATTTATAGTATCTTCCGCATCGACAACTTCATTGTTCTGATATATAAAGTGATCACCATCGACGACGTAGTGCGTAATGATGTCGCCGTTGTTATTGACCGATAGTTTAAATTCATTTTGTCCGCCGTACGTCATAATCGTGCGTATTGTACTTTCTTCGTCCGGCATTGTGATCTTAAATGACTGCTGAGCTTCGTAGCTCGTAATACCGTCACTGTTTTCTACAGCACTCTGAATTAATTCTGCTGATGTAATATCGTTGTTGCCGGCTGTTTCTTCTGTATTTTCATCTGTTGCCTGATCAGCTGCTTCTTCCGACGCGCTCTCTTCGACCGGCTGTTCTTCTTCCCTGCCGGAACATGCTGATAAAATTAATATACTTCCGAATAATGCAGCGAGTGTTCTTTTCATCCAATACACCTCTAATCCTTATAGCACATGTGCGTGACCGCTGTAGACTACGCTCTGTTCGCTGTCGATCGTTATGAGCATGTTGTCTTTCAGCACTTCAAGCGCTTCTTTCGCTCCGACAATTGTCGGCAGTTCCAAGTTCAGTCCAACGATTGCGCCCTGACTTGTCAGTCCGCCTTCAACTGTTATGAGACCTGCTGCTTTAATTAACAACGGTGTCATCAATGCGTCGACTGACTGAACAACGACAATCTTGTCAGTTGTATCTTTTTCTGCAAGCTCACTGTAGTTTTTTGCTGTAACAACTTCGCCTACCGCACTTTTATCGCCGATACCCTGTGCTTTAATCAGTGTATCTCCAACAACATGAAGTTTCATTAAGTTAGTCGTACCCGCACGGCCTGCCGGTACACCCGCAGTAATAATAATTAAATCGCCTTCGTTAGCATAGCCTTTTTCAAGCGTCGCCATAACCGAAGTATTTAACAAATCATCCGTATCTCTTTCCGCTGCTTTAACGATTGGGTTTACACCCCATACTAAGTTAAGCTGGCGTGCAACATGTCCGTAAGGTGTTACCGCTACGATGTTTGCATGAGGGCGGTATTTCGCGATCATTCTTGCTGTATGTCCGCTTTCTGTTGCTGCAACAATTGCTTTACACTGCAAGTTCAAGGCAGTGTGTGCAACTGATACACCAATTGCAGTTACCATGTTTGTCTGTGTTGATTTCGTTCTGTCAGATAATAATTTCTTATAATCCTGAGCTTCTTCAGCCGATACTGCGATTTTCGACATTGTCAGTACCGCTTCAACCGGATATGCACCTGCTGCAGTTTCACCGCTCAGCATTACCGCGTCTGTACCATCGTAAATTGCATTCGCCACGTCACTTGCCTCAGCACGTGTACATCTTGGATTCGTCTGCATTGAATCAAGCATCTGCGTTGCAGTAATAACAGGTTTACCCAGTAAATTACATTTTCTGATAAGTTCTTTCTGCATCATCGGCACTGTTTCCGGTGCGATTTCAACTCCAAGGTCTCCGCGGGCAACCATCAGACCGTCAGAAATTTTCAGGATTTCATCGATATTATCGATACCTTCCTGGTTTTCAATTTTAGGAATAATTTTAATAAATTCGCCTTCGTGATTTTCAAGAAGTTCTCTAATTTCAAGTACGTCCTGTGCACGTCTCACGAAACTCGCTGCGATAAAGTCCACACCCTGCTCGATGCCGAATTTCACATCCGATTTATCTTTATCAGTCAGACCCGGAAGTTTAACGCTGACACCTGGCACGTTAACACCTTTTTTATTTTTTAATAATCCATTATTTTTAACAGTTGTTGTAATAATTCCTGTATCTTTGTTCAGTTCACTAATTTCAAGTTCAACCAGACCATCATCCAGAAGAATAAAGTCTCCCGGCTCAACGTCGTCGATTAATCCTTCATAAGATACTGAGAAGCGTTCTGAATTACCAAGCACTTCAGTCATCGACACCTCAATCTGCTGTCCGCGAACAAGTTCAACCTGGCCGTTTTCCATAGAGTGAGTTCTGATTTCAGGTCCTTTAGTATCTAAAAGAATCCCTACTGTCTTATCTAAACGTTTCGCAACTTTTCTAATTGTGTCAATACGTGCCTGGTGCTCCGCATGGTCACCGTGTGAGAAGTTTAAACGTGCAACGTTCATACCCGCCATAATTACTTTTTCCAGTACCTCTTCAGATTCTGAAGCCGGTCCAATTGTACATACAATCTTTGTATTTCTCATTATTCTTTTCCTCCTATATTGAAAGCTCTTTTGAAAGCAGATAAATACTGTTGTCATATTGTTTATCGTGTACTTGTACGTACGTAAAATCTGTGGCTGTTAATTCATTTTTGGAAATACCCGCGCCAACACCCGATTGACCGTGCTGCAGCAGACTCACTGCGTAAGCACCAAGCCTCGAACCTATTACTCTGTCCGAAGCACTCGGTTTACCGCCGCGCTGAATATGTCCGAGAACACTGACCCTGGATTCTATATTAATATACTTTGCCAGTTCAGCGCTACAATATTCTGCAGACATGACTCCTTCAGCAACGACAATCAGAGAATGTTTCTTCCCGCGGTCAAGCCCCGCTTGAATACGTTCAGCAACATCTTCCATTTTCGTATCCCGTTCCGGAATGAAAATCGTTTCAGCACCGGCAGCAAGTCCGGCATTTAAAGCAAGCTCACCTGAATCTCTGCCCATCACTTCTATGATAAACGTCCGCTCGTGACTCGTCGCCGTGTCACGAATTTTATCGATCATATCAACGATGGTATTTAATGCAGTATCATAACCGATTGTTACATCGGTTCCGACAATATCGTTATCAATCGTTGCCGGTACACCGACAGTTTTCACACCGAGTTCAGCAAGTTTAGAAGCACCCATATAAGTACCATCACCGCCGATAACAACGAGCCCTTCAATACCGAGTGCTGTTAAATTATCAGCCGCTTTCTGTCTGCCTTCCAATGTTTTAAATTCCTCACAGCGTGCAGTATATAAAAACGTGCCGCCCCGGTGAATCATATCACCGACATCACCGAGATTCATTCTGTTAATATCATTATTAATCAGTCCGTTAAAACCGTGACTCACAGCGTAAACTTCCATATCATCATGAATCGCTTTACGCACAACCGCACGTACCGCTGCATTCATCCCCGGCGCATCGCCGCCGCTCGTTAAAACCGCAATCTTCCTCATGCCCATCACCCACCTATTAGTCCATTTAAACATAGCATAATTATGCTTTCACGGTCTATCTATTTGACATGGAAATGTTAGTAATTCGGGGTGAGGAAGAATACGCGGTGATTAGTTTGGTTCTTTGAATGAGTAAACGTGTTAGTCGGTCAATGAGCATCGTTCATTGGCACACTAACCCCTCTACTGTGACAATGAACACAACTCTCTGTCACATTAACCCCTCTACTGTGACAATGAACACAACTCTCTGTCACATTAACCCCTCTACTGTGACAATGAACGCAACTCTCTGTCACACTAACCTCTCTACTGTGACAATGAACGCAACTCCCAAACACCCCACCAAACAAAAAACGC
>JBQDHL010000075.1:0-8344 GCA_052093725.1 Jeotgalicoccus sp.
AGATTGAATATCTCGACCGGTATATCGGTCTCGGTAAAGAAAGTATTTTTAAAGAATACCGTAAGCATTACGAGGCATATCAGTCGGTTAAAAAACGTATAGAAGAGCTTGAGTATAAAGACCGTAACCGTCTGACACAGCTTGAGCTGTTAAAAATGCAGCACGCCGAAATTTCGGCACTCGAGCTGAAAGAAGACGAAGAGGAAGAGCTTGAAAATGAGCTTGAGTTTTTATCTAACTATGAAAATATCCACGGTGCACTCAGCCAGATTAAAGCACTGCTTGTCAGTGAGTATCCGCCGCAGGGCATGCTGTACGATATTAATCAGTCGCTCGATACAGTGACCAAATTCGACGAGTCATATACATCATATAAAGACACGCTGATGGACGCTTATTATCTCTTAACTGAGTTGAATACGCACGTGTCAAATGATTTATCATCAATTGACTACGATGCTGAACGTCTGAATTCTATTCAGGCAAGATTAAATCAGTTCAATCAGCTGAAGCGTAAATTTACAAAAACATATCCGGGTCTTATTGAATTCGAACAGGAACTGCAAGAAGACATTAACGACCTTGAAAATATTTCACAGTCGTTTACGAGACTGGAAGAAGAGCAGAAAGAACTGTATGAGAAAATGGAGCAGTCTGCGATGAAGCTGCACAAATACCGCGGTGAGCGGAAGCATTTCCTGGAAAGTAAACTCCGCCGCGAGCTGAGCGAACTCGAAATGCCGAATGTGCAGTTTGAAATAAGTTTAAAAGAATCACATTTTAATACACTCGGTTTTACCGATGTCGAATTTTTAATTGCGACAAATAAAGGAGAGCCTTTAAAACCGATGAATAAAATTGCATCAGGCGGGGAAGTGTCCCGTGTGAGCCTTGCTCTCCGCACGATATTCTCAGAATTTGACAGTGATTCGCTGATTATTTTTGATGAAATTGATACAGGGGTAAGCGGACAGGTGGCTGCACGCATGGTGGAGAAAATGAAGCTTTTATCGAAACAGCGTCAAGTACTTGCGATTTCACATCTGCCTCAAGCCGCAGCAACAGCAGATCATTTGCTGCATGTGGAAAAACTTGTTGAAGGTGAACGCACGCATTCAGCTGCATTATATTTAAACTACGAAGATAAAATTGAAGAAATTGCACGCATGATCAGCGGCTCAAAAATAACTGAAGCCGCGAGACTTAATGCTGCAGAATTATTAAAACCCAATGAAGACTAGTCTTCATTGGGTTTTTTCTTTTGTTTCATAAAACGTTCCTGAGCACGTTTGTTTTTACGTTCGCGGTAGAGCAGGTAGCCCCCGATAAACCATATTCCAAAAATAGTCATGATAAGACCCGCAAAAAATTGCAGCGCCGTATATGTAAACGGATCGATAACGATACCGAATATACTGTCACGCATCAGTTTTATTCCAACTCCCGCAATAATTCCGGGAACGACCAATATTATTAAAGCGATTATTTTCAGCATAGTAATTCTCCTAAAATTATTTCTCAATTATATTATACATCATACTATAGAAAGTAAAATTTATAATTTATGAAACATATATGAAATAATGCGTTGAAATATTCTTAATAATTAAACATTTTCAATACGCTTTTCTTTTGCAAAAATTAATTGTATGCTTTTTGTAAGGGCTTTCAAAAGGGGTCTGACAAATGTATTTAGCCAAAATATTGTATAATAATTCCGGGGAGGCGAATTCGTGAATTTTGATGAAACATTACAGAGCGGTTTAAACACCAATGCATCAATTGCACTCGTCAGAGCGGGCTCACAGGATCTTCTTGATTTAGTCCAGGAGTCAGCACTGGAACACGGTATAAAATGGCATCTTTTTGATGATGAATCAGCGCTGAAAGAAGCGTTCATAAAAATGGAATTTGATTACAGCAAAAACGGTGTTATTATCCATCATTGTACTGACGATACAGAGTGCGCTAATGAAGCAGGCAGACTTATTTCTTCAGACGGCGCAAATGTGCTGATGAAAGGTCTCATCTCAACAGGTGTTATTTTAAAAGCAGTATTGAATAAAGAATTAAAATTATTGGATCAGAAACTTTTATCCCACGTTGCATTGTTCAGTTTGCCAAATTACCATAAACCGGTAATTATAAGCGACGCTGCAATGAACATTGATCCGGATGCAGAAACTAAAATTAAAATAATAGAAAACACCATCGCTGTCGCCGGGAAGCTCGGTATTAAAAAACCGAAAATTGCATTGCTTTCTGCAGTCGAAAAAGTGAATGAAAAAATAGCTTCCACTGTAACTAATGATATAATAGTGAAGGCTCATAATTTTAAAAATGCAGTAATCGACGGGCCGATGCAGTACGATTTGGCAATGTCAAAATCCGCTGCACAGATTAAAGGGTACGATTCACCTGTAGCAGGCGATGCAGATATACTTATCATGCCTCATATTGATGCAGGTAACATTCTGTATAAAGCATTGATCACTACAGCAGGAGCACACGTTGCCGGCATGATTGCCGGACTGAAAGTTCCGTTCGTGCTCACTTCGCGTGCAGATTCAAAAGAAGAGAAGTATAATTCAATTAAATTAGCAATTAAAATGATGGAACACAACCAGGAGGATGTTTAATATGATTTTCACAGAAATGGAACAGGGCGACTACGAACAGCTGGTATTTTGCCAGGATAAAGCGAGCGGCCTTAAAGCGATTATATGTATTCACGATACAACACTCGGACCGGCTCTAGGCGGAATCAGATTCTGGAATTACGAGCATGAAGAAGAAGCAATTACAGACGTACTTCGTCTTGCTAAAGGCATGACGTATAAAAACGCAGCTGCAGGACTTAATCTCGGCGGCGGTAAAGCAGTCGTAATCGGCGATGCATCGAAAGATAAATCAGAAGCATTTTTCCGCTCACTCGGACGTTACATTAACAACCTCGGCGGGCGTTACATCGCAGCAGAAGATGTTGGTACAACTGTTGAAGATATGGATTTCATCTATCAGGAAACTGACTATGTATGCGGAGTCAGCGAAGCATATGGTTCAAGCGGTAACCCGAGCCCATTCACAGCACTTGGTCTTTTCGTTGCAACGCAGCGTACAGCGAAAGAAGCATTCGGAAGCGACGACTTAACTGGTAAGAAAGTATCAGTTCAGGGTGTCGGAAACGTTGCTTACAGTCTCTGTAAACACCTTCATGAAGCAGGCGCGGAATTAATCGTTACAGATATTAACGATAAAGCGGTACAGCGCGCGGTTGATGATTTCGGTGCAACTGCTGTCGGTCTTGATGAAATTTACAGTGTAGATGCAGATATCTTTGCACCATGTGCACTCGGTGGTATTTTAAATGACGAGACAATTCCACAGCTCAAAGTTAAAGCAATTTGCGGCAGTGCAAACAACCAGCTCTTAGATATTGAGAAGCACGGGAAAGCACTTCAGGATGCAGGCATTGTTTACGCACCTGACTACGTGGTTAACTCGGGTGGAGTAATTAATGTTGCTGACGAGCTCGAAGGATACAATAAGGAACGTGCAACAGCTAAAGTTAAAGAAGTTTATAATCAAATAGATAAGATCTTCACAATTGCTAAAGAAGAAAATATTTCACCGCAGCATGCAGCGGATCATTTAGCGGAATCACGCATCAAAGCAATCCAAAATGTGAAGAGCGTTTATTCTCAAACTGATAAAAACATCCTTTCCGGAAGAAAATAATAATGAAAAAGTTTATACTTGTATTAAATCTCGGGAGTACAACGACGAAAGTTGCGCTCTTCCGGGATTTAAATTGCCACATAGTTAAGACCTACTCCCATGACAAGGAGCTAATCAGTCGGGGTATTAGCGAGCAGAAGACAGCACGCTATGACACGGTGATTAAGTTTCTTAAAGAGTCTGAAGTCTCGCCGGAAGAAATCAGTATCGTCGCAGCACGCGGCGGACTGCTTCACCCTGTTGAAGGGGGCACATATTTAATTAACAGCGATATGCTTAATGATTTATCGTCTGGAAAATACGGCGATCACGCATCCAATCTGAGCGGGATACTCGCAGCAGAATTTGCAGTAAACTACAACATCGAAGCTGTGATTACCGATCCGGTCGTTGTCGATGAGCTCTGTATACAGGCTCAATACACCGGCATTAAAAATGTCAGGCGGACATCTATCTTTCATGCATTGAATCAAAAAGCAGTTGCAAGAAAGTACGCAGCTTCAGTCGATAAGAATTATGAAGATTTAAACTTAATCGTCATTCATATGGGCGGCGGTATTACAGTAGGTGCACATCATCTCGGCCGGGTCATCGATGTAAATAACGGCCTGAACGGCGACGGGCCGATGAGTCCGACACGCGCAGGCAGTATACCTGTAAACGGCCTGTTGAAGTATGTGGAAAATCACGAGTTATCTCATCATGATATTAATAAACTTATATCAAAACAGGGTGGACTATTATCTCATTTAAATACTGAAGATGTCCGCGGTATCGTCAGTGATATTAATGACGGAGATACAAACAGTGCTGAAATACTTGAAGCGATGGCATTCCAAATTGGTAAGGAAATTGGTGCTAAAGCAGCGGTGCTGCACGGTGAAATCGATCAGATTATTTTTACCGGCGGGGTCAGCTACAGTGATTACGTAATGAATTTAATTAAACCGTATATTTCATTTCTTGCACCTGTTACAATTTATCCTGGTGAACTTGAAATGGAGGCACTGGCTTATGGTGCACATATGATAAACCAAGACAAGACGTTACTTAAGACATACAGAGCGGAGGAGTCACATGTCTAAAAATTACGATACAGTAGTAATCGGCGGGGGAACCGGCGGTTATGTTACTGCGATAAAACTCAGCCAGCTCGGCCATCAGGTCGCGGTTGTTGAAAAAAGTGCCCTTGGCGGAACTTGCTTAAACAAAGGATGTATTCCAACGAAAAGCTTTTTAAAAAGTGCAGACGTCATTAACACTATGAAAAATGCAGATCTTTACGGTATAACACCCGCCGAACCATCATTTGAAATTGCGAATATTATTGCACAGAAAGATAAAATTGTTAATCAGATGCAGGACGGTATTAAATATCTGCTCGATAAAAACAAAGTGGATATTTACGAAGGTACAGCAACTGTGCTCGGACCGTCGTTATTTTCACCGCTTGCAGGAGCAGTCAGTGTCAGCTATGAAGACGAAGAAAAAGAGAGTGAAATACTCGTTAATGATTTCGTCGTTATCGCTGCAGGCTCTAAACCTGCAGAGCTGCCATTTATGCCGTTTGACGGCAAAGTAATTTTATCTAGTGATGACTTAATGTATATGGAAAGCGTCCCTCGGGACATTGCTATAGTCGGCGGTGGTGTAATCGGCGTTGAATTCGCAACTGTACTTAATTCATTCGGTGCAAATGTCACAATTATCGAAGCGTCAGAACATATACTGCCGACTGAAGATAAAGACGTAGCACAAGCTGTGCATAAATCACTCACTAAGAGTGGCGTTCAGATTAAAACAGGTGTTAAACTGGAAGCTGAAGGTGTGGATATTAAAGATGACAGCGTCAGCCTGACAATTGCCGATGAAGTTTCAGTATTCGGTAAAGTACTCGTTGCAATCGGACGTAAGGCAAACACTGAGCACCTCGGTCTTCAAAACACTAAACTTAAAGTAGAAAATGGCGTAGTTGAAGTCAATAAGTTCCAACAGACGAAAGAATCCCACATATACGCAATCGGCGATGTCACTTCATCACCTCAGCTTGCACACGTGGCGATAGAGGAAGGATTAATTGCTGCAGAGCATATTACAGATAACAATCCTCTCGTCATGAACTACGACAATGTACCAAGATGTATTTATACGTCACCGGAGGTCGCTTCCATTGGTCCTACCACTGAGCAGTTAAAAGAACAAAATACAGAATTTAAAACACATAAATTACCGCTCTCAGCGATAGCAAAAGCTGTTATTGAAAACGGTGGTGAGGGCTTTATCAAGTTAAATGTTTCACCGTCAGGAGATATACTCGGTGCTTCAATAGTTGGAGCGAATGCGACAGAACTGATCAATCAGCTGTCGCTGGCGAAATTCATGGATGCATCAGCACTCGAACTGTCGAGCGCAGTATTTGCGCATCCATCTGTCGGTGAAATTATTAAAGAAATCGGACTCGATGCCGAAGGTATCGCAATTCACGTTTAGGAAGGTGAACTTTTTGTTATCACATAAAGAAACAGATTTAACAGAAAAAGATTTACAGGAAATGTACAAGACGATGTTAATTTCCCGACGTCTTGATGAGCGTATGTGGTTATTAAACCGAGCAGGCAAGCTGCCGTTTGTTATTTCATGTCAAGGACAGGAAGCAACACAAGTCGGCGCAGCTTTCGCTCTAGATAAAGAAGTCGATATTATCAATCCATACTATAGAGATCTTGCACTAGTAACGCACTTCGGTATGACACCGGAAGAAACGATGCTGTCAGCATTTGCACGCGGTGCGGATGTTCAGAGCGGCGGGCGTCAGATGCCGGGACACTTCAGTAAAAAAGCGAACAACATTATGACACAGGGCTCTGCTGTTACGACACAGATCCCTCATGCGGTCGGTGCAAGCTATGCATTTAAAATGGATGGTGAGAAACGCGTCTCACTGGCAACACTTGGAGAAGGCTCAACGTCACAGGGAGATTTCCACGAAGGTTTAAACTTTGCCGGCGTACATAAACTTCCGTTTATCTGCCTGATTGAAAACAACAAGTACGCAATCAGTGTACCGGCGCATCTTCAATATGCAGCCGACAAATTATCGGACCGTGCAATCGGCTACGGCATGCACGGTGAACAAGTAGATGGCAACGATCCAATCGCTGTGTATAAAGTAATGCAGGAAGCAAGAGAGCGTGCAGTTAATGGGGAAGGTTCTTCATTAATCGAAGCGATGTCTCTGCGCTTAACACCGCATTCATCTGATGATGACGATAAATATCGCGAAGCTGACGAACTTGTGAAAAATAAAGAAGACGACTGTCTCGAGTCATTTAGATTATATTTACTCGATGAGAAAATCGTCGATGATGCATGGCTTGAAGCAGCAGAAGCTGAAATCAAAGATACTGTAAATAAAGCGACGAAAGCTGCTGAAGCTGCACCTTATGCAGCACCTGAACACGCTTTAAAACACGTTTATGAGGAGGTAAACAATGGCTAAATTGTCTTATCTCGATGCAATTCGCGATGCACTGTTTGTCGCGATGGAACAGGATGATAATGTATTTGTATTAGGTGAAGATATCGGTAAAAAAGGCGGCGTCTTTAAAGTAACAGAAGGTCTGCAGGAAAAATTCGGAGAAATGCGTGTACTCGATACACCGCTCGCTGAAAGTAATATTGTCGGCACGAGTGTCGGTGCAGCAATGATGGGTAAACGCCCAGTTGCTGAAATACAGTTCGCGGAGTATATTCTCCCTGCAGTAAACCAGATATTAAACGAAGCAGCTAAAATCCGCTACCGTTCAGATAACGACTGGAATGCACCGATGGTAATCCGCGCACCATACGGCGGAGGAATTCACGGCGCGCTGTATCACTCACAGTCTATCGAATCACTTTTTGTATCAACACCGGGACTTAAAGTTGTTGTTCCTTCAACACCTGCGGATGCTAAAGGATTATTAATGGCGGCTATTAAAGATAACGACCCTGTTTTATTCTTTGAACATAAAAAAGCTTACCGTTTATTAAAAGGTGAAGTACCTGAAGGCGACTATACAATTCCGCTTGGTAAGGCTGACGTTAAACGTGAAGGCGATGACATAACAGTCATTACTTACGGTCTGTGCGTCAATTACGCAATTCAGGCAGCTGAGCAGTTAAAAGAAGAAGGCTACGAAGCAGAAATACTGGACCTGCGCACGCTTTATCCGCTTGATAAAGAAGCGATTATTAAAGCAGCGTCTAAAACAGGAAAAGTTCTCTTAGTAACTGAAGATAATCTTGAAGGCAGTCTGATCAGTGAAGTGTCTGCAATTATCGGTGAAAACTGTCTGTACGACCTCGATGCGCCGATTATGCGCCTTGCAGGACCAGATGTACCGTCGATGCCGTATGCACCGCCGATGGAAGATTACTTTATGATGAATCCTGAAAAGATTTACAAAAAAATGCTCGAACTGAGTGAGTATTAAGAGGTGACTAATATGACGGAAATTACAATGCCAAAACTCGGGGAAAGTGTAACCGAGGGAACGATAGAAAACTGGCTGGTTAAAGTTGGCGATCACGTCAGCGAATACGATCCGGTTTGTGAAGTTAACAC
>JBQDHL010000076.1:0-8329 GCA_052093725.1 Jeotgalicoccus sp.
AGTCACTCAGGCAGGTTTGCGTGACTGACTATGCAGCCTGAAACAAGCTAGTAATTCTGCCGGCGTCAAATTAAAAAAGCATCCAAATCCACTCGATAAAAGGATTCAGATGCTTAATAGTCTACATAACTTTAAATAATAATAACGCTCAAAAAACTTTTACCCCTCAACAATTTCCGCTTTCACTATCAGCCGCTTCTCAAACAGCAGCGTTTCCGGATTGTACTCCTCACATGTAATCAGTGTGAGCTCCTGAGGTTTACCTTCAACTTGATCGAGCACGCCGACTTCAGACGGGTCGACTTCGAACATCTCGGTTATTTTATAGACGCGGGTTTCGTCACGCGTAATGAAATTTATCTCGTCGCCGATGCTGGCACGGTCAATGTAGTTGAAGCGGATACCGGCGCCTTCGACGCGGTGGCCGGCTATTGGAATGTTCTGCATGTCAAGATTGTCCGTGTCTTCTAAAAAGCTTACGCCATTGCGCAGTTTTTCTTCTGACAGAGCTCCCATGTATACGGGTTCGAGTATGTCTGCACTGGCAATCTCGAGGACACCCGCCATATTATCACTGATGTTAATACCTTTAGTGTCCTGTTCAACGCCGGTGACGAATGTTTCAATCGGGTTCAACTTAACATCATCGTCACCGTCCTGATACGCTGTAATTAAACGGTCGTTAACCTGATCTGTAAAATATTCGCGTATATCCTGCCAGAAAAACAGCACAACAGCAGCGAGTATCATTAATATACCAACAGTTCTTATTAATACTCTCATGGGTGTTCCCTCCTGTCATCCCAGCATCTTATAAATTATTATTTTCATATACTTTAACCGCTTCTTCACGCGCAACTTCAAGTATTCTGTAGTCTTCAGTAATATCTGCCACTTTAAACTGAGGCAGTCCGCTTTGGCGCACGCCGAAGTAATCTCCGGGCCCTCTCATTTCAAGGTCCCGCTCACTTAGGACGAAACCATCCGTCGTACTGGTCATAATATCCATGCGCTGTTTCGCATTTTCTGTTGCCGGATCGCTGACTAAAATACAGTAACTCTTTTTACTGCTTCTCCCGACCCGACCGCGCAGCTGATGCAGCGTGGATAACCCGAAGCGCTCCGCATTAAATATGACAATCGCAGTTGCGTTTGGCACGTTAATTCCGACTTCGATAACCGTTGTCGAGACGAGCAGCGGTTTTTCCAGTGCTTCAAACGAACGCATTGCCTCATTTTTCTCTTCAGATTTCATCCGTCCGTGGACTAATACAACATCCTCCGGACTGAAGTACTCTTCAAATATCTCATATATTTCATAGACGTTTTTTAAATCGAGCGTCTCCGACTCTTCGATTAAAGGTGCAACAATATAAGCGCTGTGCCCTTTATCGATTTCGGATTTAACGAACTCCAGCACGTAATCGATCTCTTTAAAACGGCGCCATTCTGTATCTATTGGTATACGGCCTTTAGGCATTTCGCGTATAACCGAAACATCCATATCGCCGTAAGATGTAATCGATAAAGTTCTCGGTATCGGTGTGGCAGTCATGTACAGCACGTTTTTACGGTAAGCTTTGCGGTTTAGTTTTTCCCGCTGATTGACACCGAAACGGTGCTGTTCATCGGTAATTATAAATGACAGCCGGTCGAAGACAACATCGTCTTCAATCAGTGAATGCGTTCCGACGAGGAGGTCAATTTCACCAGAAGCGAGCCGCGCAAGTATCTCACGTTTCTCGGCCGGTTTCGTTGTTCCCGTCAGTTTCGCAATCGTCAATTTATCACCGTAAGTATCTTTAAAGCTTTCGTAGTGCTGGTTTGCAAGCACTTCTGTCGGCACCATCACGGCGCTCTGCTCTCCGATTGTTTTCACAGCGTACACACAAATTCCGGCAACTATTGTTTTACCGCTCCCGACGTCTCCCTGAAGGAGACGGTGCATCGATATGTTCTGCTTAAAGTCACGGCATATATCATTCACACTTTTCTTCTGGTCACCTGTTAATTCAAACGGCAAGGTTTCGATAAATTCTCTTAACTCATCGATTTTATAATCGACTATAAACTTCTCGTTTCTGACCCGTTCTTTTTGACGGCGTTCCATAATCATAAGCTGGTAATGATACAGCTCATAAAATTTAATCGTTCTGCGGGCAGCTGCTACCGTTTCGTGACTGTCAGGGAAGTGCAGTGCATAAAGTGCGTCGCGCACCGGCATCAGTTTGTACTTCGCCTTCAAATCAGCCGGCAAATCGACATTAAACGTTGCCGCTTCAAATGCTGAACGGACAATTTTCTGGAAGGTTTTTGCCTGCATCACACCGCCAAGCGGGTATTTCACCTGATAGCCGCCGCCTGCTTCAAAGATTAATTTCGTGCCGTTAATTTCAAGCTTATTACGGTTAAACTTACCGTACAGCCGCGCAAATTCACCGTTGATAATCTTGCTCTTTAAATACGGCTGATTAAAAAATGTGATCTTTACGTAAATACCGTCGACATCCATAAAGAATGTCAGACGGCTTTTGCCTTTACGGAAAAAGGCGACTTGCGGTTCTGTTTTCACGGTACCTTCAACTGTCAGATTGGCACCATCCGGTGCTTCATTCAGATTGACGACACTGTGATCTATGTAGCCCGTCGGCAGGCAGAAGAGCACATCGTTCATTCCCGTTATTTCAAGACCAGACAATTTTTCCGCCACCTTGTCGCCGACGCCTTTTAATTCTTTAATACTTCTATCAGGACTTTGAACAGCGTGAATGCCGCTCATTATTTCGCACCGAAAAGTTCAGCTTTTAAGCGTTCTCCCGTCGGAGTTGCAGCAAGTCCGCCGCGTCCTGTTTCACGTAATGCCGATGGCATTGTTAAACCGATCTTGTACATTGCTTCAATAACTTCGTCAGCAGGAATACGTGATTCAATGCCTGCTAAGGCCATATCTGCTGCAGTTAGTGCGTTTGTTGCTCCTGCCGCGTTACGTTTTACGCACGGGACTTCGACGAGCCCTGCAACAGGGTCACACACTAGACCAAGCATGTTTTTCATTGCAATCGCAAAAGCATGTGCACTCATGTCAGGCGTGCCTCCTGCGAGTTCAACGAGTGCGGCTGCGGCCATTGCGCTGGCACTGCCGATTTCTGCCTGGCAACCGCCTGCAGCACCTGAAATGCTTGCGTTGTTCGCAACAACAAATCCAAATGCTCCAGACGTAAACAGAAAACGTATTTTCTGTTCTTCTGTAATCGTCGGATCTTTTTTACACATCGCAAATAACACACCGGGCACAACGCCTGCAGACCCTGCTGTCGGTGTCGCACAGATTTTACCCATTGCTGCGTTCACTTCGTTCGTGCTGACTGCATATGCAATCGCCATAAGATTAAGATCACCGCTTAAACCTTTGCCCGATTCGATGTACTTCTGCATTTTCACTGCGTCCATGCCTGTCAGGCCGGTCGTTGAATTCACACCTGCGAGACCTTCCGTGACAGCACTTTCCATCGTCGTTAAGTTAGTTTTCATTAAATTATATATATCGAGATAACTGTGTCCCGTCGCTTCCATTTCCTGTCTGACCATAACTTCCGACAGTGAAATTCCTTCTGACAGAGCACGTTCTGTTAATTGATTTATACTGTTAAACATGAATTATCCTCCTGTCATTTCAATTACGCGGTCGACACCTTGAACCGCTCTGATTTCTTCTAATGCTTCATGCGAAATTGTATCATCAAGTTCAACGGTCATTAAAGCAACTCGTCCTTTTTCTTTACGGGACACGCTCATCTGTGAAATGTTCAGCTTTTCATCACCGAGTTTCGTCGTCACGCGTGCAATCGTCCCGAATTCATCTTTATGGAACACGAGCAGCGCATGATAGTTGCCGGAAATATTAATATTGTAACCGTTAATACTCACGAGCTCTATCTTCCCGCCGCCGATTGACACACCTTCGATAACGAGTTCTTCTTCATCTTTATATAAATGCAGCATCGCTGTATTCGGATGCGAGCGTTCTTCATTCATTTCGATAAAGCTATACGTTAAGTCATTGTTTTTTGCTTCTTGTTTAGCGTTAATAATTCTTTCGTCGTCGGTATCATAGCCCAGGATTCCGCCAAGGAGTGCAACGTCTGTTGCATGCCCCTGATACGTATCGCGGAACGAGCCATACAGATAAATATCCACTTTGTCCGGCTGTCCGCCGAATAAACTTCTTGCAAGCAATCCAATTCGTGCAGCTCCCGCTGTATGTGATGATGACGGTCCAACCATTACTGGACCAATTATATCAAAAACGCTTTTAAACTTCATAAATATCCCCCTCCTAAAGTGCAAAAAACCACATCGGAATAACCGATGTGGCTGATATTGCTATTCTACAGATATTAAATAACTGTAGACTGGCTGTGCACCATTATGAATTTCAAATTCAACATCTTCATGCGTGCCTTCAATATCCTCAATTACTGATTCAACTTCTTCTTCAGTACCGTCTTCACCGATCAGTATAGTAATGATTTCAGTCTCTTCGTTAATCATTTTACTGATAAGCGTATGAAGCGCGTCCTTTTTCGAGTCTTTAGCAGTAATAATCTTACCTTCGGCAATACCCATATGCTGGTCTTTCTTAATATCGACACCATCTATTTTAGTATCACGGACAGAATATGTCACCTGTCCTGTTTGTACATGTTCAAGTGATTCACTCATTGCAGCTTTGTTATCTTCGAGCGTCGCATCCGGATTAAAGCTGAGCATGCTCGCAAGCCCTTCCGGAATCGATGTTGAAGCCACAACAATTGCCGGAATTTCTAATACTTCCGCCGCCTGTTCAGCTGCCATAATTATATTTTTATTGTTCGGCAGAATAATTACCTGCTTAACATCTTCACCTTTAATAACATTCACGATATCTTCTGTTGCCGGGTTCATCGTTTGTCCGCCGTTAATAACGTGTGTGACACCGATGCTCTTAAAGAGTTCGTTGATGCCGTCACCTGAAGAAACAGTAATAATTGCTGTTTCATAAGATTCCTTTTGTGCAGAAGCATTTTTCTCGCCGTGAACAGTTCTGAATTGTTCGCGCATGTTTTCAACTTTCATCTTGATGAGCTCACCGTATGTTGCAGCATAAGTAAATGCTTCTCCCGGTTTTTCAGTGTGAACGTGTACTTTAACGATTTCATCGTCGTTAATTACCAGCAGTGAATCACCGAATTCGCTCATTTCATTACGGAAGTCATCTTCATTGAACTGGCGCTTATCATCTTCAAAACGCACCATGAACTCAGTACAGTAACCGTGTTCGATGTCGTCAACACTCATAAAATCGTTGAAGTCGTTATCGTGGTCATGTCCGTCGTCAGTAAATGATTCGGCTGACTGCGCAGGATCTTCCGGGATTTCTTCGCCTGTAAGCGCGCTTAAAAATCCTTCGTATACATACACAAGTCCCTGGCCGCCTGAATCCACAACGCCGACTTCTTTCAGTACAGGAAGTAAGTCCGGTGTGCGTTTAAGTGAAGCTTTAGCTTCTTCAAGCGTCGAAGTAATTAAATCGACCATCGATACGTCCGTACCAGTAAACTCTTCTGCTTTTTTGCCGGCATCTTTTGCGACAGTTAAAATTGTACCTTCAACTGGTTTCATAACTGCTTTATATGCAGTATTCACGCCTTGTTTTAACGCTTCGATAAAGTCATCTGCATCAATTTCTTCTTTTGTTTCAATCGCTTTAGAGAATCCTCTAAATAATTGCGAAAGAATAACACCTGAGTTACCGCGTGCACCCATAAGGAGGCCTTTAGAGAAATGTTTCCCTACGTTTCCAATATGAGCGTCATTAAGCGGTTCAACTTCAGCTGCGCCTGAAGACATCGAAAGATTCATATTTGTACCCGTATCACCGTCAGGGACGGGGAATACGTTTAATGAATCTACATAATCAGCATTTTTTTTCAGATTACGCGCCCCGCTCAAAATCATTCGGCGGAACATCAAGCCATCTATCTTATTCATTGTATTGTAAATCCTCCCCAACTATTCGTCTCCGCCGATAATGCGTACACCTTGTACGTGTATATTTACAGCTTCAATACTTAAGCCTAATGTTTTTTCAAGTTTATATTTTACTGTTGATTGTACATTTGCTGCCACTTCTGAAATTTTCACACCGTACCCGACGATAATATATAATTCAATCGTCAGCTTGCCTTCATTGTGCTCGACAATTACACCGCGTGAATAATTTTCTTTACCAAGCAGTTCCGCAAATCCGTCACGGACCTGGTTTTTAGAAGCCATACCGACTACGCCGTATGATTCGACGACGGTACCGCCAGCAATGTTTGCTATTACGTCTGTAGAAATCTCAATTTTACCTAATTCATTTTCAATTTCCAGCGCCATTTATTTCGCCTCCTAATACATCATTTAATTATAAGCAAATTCCCCGAGTAAATACAAGTGTTATTATAGTATTTCCCAGGTTGTAAATTAACTTTTCGAATGTTTGTTATCGCTAATATTATATCATACTGTATTTTGCTTAAACACTTATAATGTAAACAGAAATAAATTATGCAGGTTTTATATAGTATTCTGCAGTCCTTCATATACATTAGTATTAAAAAAACACGCCCTGCTCATAAGAGCAATGCGTGTTTTATCGTATATATTTTATTCTTTTTCTGCTTCTTCCGGCTCCGCCTGCGGCAGATCTACAATAACACCTTCGCCGCCGATTGAGATTGGCTGTGTACCATTCCATTTCTCAATTAACTGCTGCATCAGTACTTCTTCGCTTAGTGATTCCTGAATCACTCTGTTAGCTTCAGCCTGACCTTCTGCCTCAATACGTTTACGTTCAGCTTCTTCAGTTGCGATCAGTTTATCAGTTTTCTTACGTTCCAGTTCCTGGGTCGCTTTTACACGGTCATCGATTGCTTTTTGAGTTTCAGCGTCCGGCTGAGGAGCACTTAACATAATGTCCTCAATAATGATTCCGTCTTTTTCCAAATCCTCTTTGGCAATTTCAATTGTTTCTAGTTTAATATCACCGATGCGTTCACCGAATGCCTGGATTACTGTGTAATCCGATACAGTTTGACGAAGTGCATCATTAATACGTGTTTTTATGTAGCCTTCTTCTAAGTCTTCTATAGTAATATTACCGAACTTTTTATACACTGCCGATGCTTTTTCACTGTCTACATGATAGTTCAGCGATACCGGCATATTGATTGTCTTACCATCAATCGTTGCAACTGCAAGTGATTCGTAGTTTTTATTCTGTGTACGAACGGGATATTCAATGACGCGTTCAGTCGGATAAACAAGATGCCATCCCTGACCAAGCACTTCATCCTGCACTCCGCCGTTAATGCTGTAAATAACACCGACGTGTCCATTTTCAACTTTCGATACCATTAAAATCAAGCCGACGATTAGTCCTGCAATAACTAAAATCCCGACACCTATTGCTGCATACATTTTTTTCATTTCCTGTGCTCCATTTCTGTAATTAAATGTTCTAATTCTTTAATTTCTTCTTTAATCATTTCAGCTTCCACTGTCTGACCATACTTCTCAAGATGTGCATCATATGTAATATTTTTACGTTTAATCTCATGCTTAAGCTTTTTCACTTCATCATATTCACCGTACTTATGTCCGAGCGTTGCCAGCTCATGCCGGAATATATAAGCCAGTGCAATAATTAGTACCGCGAGCATAATTCCTGCAAACAGCAGTAATTTAAACATTTATCGTTCCTCCTTTTTACGTTTATTTTTACAATAGATTTTTCTGTTCCTTGCTCATTTTTCTCACCAGACTATCGTACCATTAAGAAAGCATACGTAAATAATTATTTTATCCTTTATTGATGAAGTACTTTAACTCAGTCTTTGTAAAGAAATTCATATCTGCTTAAAAAGCTCTATTTTAAAGCATTTTGACGTCGTTGATTTTGTGCGAAATATATAGACAATAAGAGTGAATTAATGTATCATATTGGAGTATGCATAAAGAACAGATGAACATGATTATGTAAATTAAATTAAAGGAGTGGGATTAAGGTGAAAGAATGTTATGTAACAGGACGCAGATCTAGATCTGGTAACAACCGTTCTCACGCGCTTAACTCAAGCAAAAGAACTTTTGGAGCTAACCTTCAAAAAGTTAGAATCTTGGTTGACGGCAAACCTAAAAGAGTTTGGGTTTCTGCTCGCGCGCTAAAATCAGGTAAAGTTGAACGTGTTTAATACTTCAATTTAAAAACTGGTATCACTTACACAAGTGGTACCAGTTTTTTTAT
>JBQDHL010000077.1:0-8295 GCA_052093725.1 Jeotgalicoccus sp.
CGTCAATCAGCATCGCTGAGGAAGAAAATATGACTGTAATGAACTGGACATACGGCTTTGACTGGGAGCCAGAATATCAGGAACCGGCGCCACTCAGTGACATAATGGTAAATACTGAAATGCTCGGTGATGGGGCTAATCTGCTGATGCATGACCGCTGGTGGACCAGTGAAGCATTGCCAGATATCGTTAATGGCCTAAGAGATAAAGGGTATTCACTTATTGATCCGAAACTTATCGATTCAGAGGGCGGGGTGACTGAATGAGTACGAGAAACTTTTTGATTTTGATCGGAAGTATACTGGCAGTCCTGTTTTTCCTGCTTGCTTTGGCTATAAAAGGTGAGATGGACAGCGGAGAATCTGAAGTTGCAGAAGAGACAACAGAAGAAAGTCAGAAAGAAAAAACAGAAGATCCTGCTGAAGAAAAAGTACAAGATGATACGAAAGAACCAGCGTTGTCACTGAACTTAAATGATAGTCCGTTGTACGCAGTTAACGACGATACAGCACCTGTATTTCAGTATCAGTCCGGTGTAGACATTGCTTATCCGGAAGAAGGCGTAAAAGGTATTTTTGTTACTGCATTTTCTGCAGGCGGTGACAGAATGCAGGGTCTGACGGAGCTTATTAATGATACTGAATTAAACTCAATGGTTATCGATGTTAAGGAAGATATCGGAGATATTATGATGCCGCTTGATGTCGATAATGAAATCGCACAAAGTCATATGAATGATTACGTGAATCCAGAAGAGCTGATGACAACGATGGAAGAGAATGAAATTTATCCGATTGCACGTATCGTCGTCTTTAAAGATTCAAGACTCGCTATGGAGCGTCCGGATTTATCGTATCAGAACAGCGATGGTACTGTGTGGCAAAATGGCAGCGGTGAAAGTTTCGTTAATCCATTTCTTAAAGAGGTTTGGGATTACAATGTTGATATTGCAATTGAAGCGGCCAAACTTGGATTTAAAGAAATTCAGTTTGATTATGTAAGATTCCCGGAGTCATTTGACGAGCTGTCAGCTGATTTGACTTATGATTTTGGTGACTATGCGGATACAGAAGCGGATGAAGTTCAGCAGAGAGTCAATGCAGTAACGGATTTTGTCTCCTATGCGAATGAACAGTTAAAACCTTATGATGTTGACGTTTCAGTAGATGTTTTCGGCTATGCGGCAACACAGCGTGAAGCGCCTGGTATCGGTCAGAATTTCTCGCAGATTGCAGAAAATGTCGATATTATATCATCGATGATATATCCATCTCACTGGGGCGCGGGGGCATTTGATCTTGCAACACCTGACACTGAACCGTACGCAGTAATTGATGAATATATGAAGGTTGAAAATGAAGTGCTCGGTGAACTTGAAAATCCGCCGAAATCAAGACCGTGGATTCAAGATTTTACCGCCTCATATTTAGGGCCGGGTAATTATATGAATTATGGTGCGGCGGAAGTGGAAGCTCAGATTCAGGCATTAAAAGATAATGGTGTAGAGGAGTATTTACTGTGGAATGCGGAGAATACGTATTCTGAAGGCGCTGACTATCAATAAATTTCATGAGAATCCCATGTCAGAAAACCTAGTGCTGACGTGGGATTTCATCTGCATTTAGCTGTTGTATTTTTTTGCAGAACTTCATAAATATTATGCATTTTGAAATAAAGTTTCATTATTAATGCTCTGGTATACTTTCGATTTAATTGTCAATATACATATTATGTCGACTATAAAGTGTAATAATATACATCTGTCCTTGATTAATTAACTTAAACAGTGTATAATATAAAAGTCGTCTTAATACAAAATTTCATAAGATTGGAGAGGATATTTATGAGTTCTGTAGACACAACAGGTCAACAGATTGAATCAAGCGAAAGCGATCACTCATTATCCAAAGTCCCATATAATGAACGTAAAATGGGCTGGCTTAGTATTACCAACATTACATTTGGTATTGCTACAGCGATTTTCTACTTTCAGATCGGCAGTGTTATGGCGCTGCAATTCGGTGCAATTAACGCACTTATATCAGCAGCTTATGCAATTATCGTTGCAGGTTTGCTCGGAACAGTTATCGTTTACTTATCAGCAAGATCGGGAATGAACGTTAATCTGATGTCGCGAGGCGGAGGCTTCGGGTACATAGGTGCATCACTCACGTCTTTAATATATGCTTCTAACTTTATTATGTATTGTGCACTTGAAGGTATGATCCTCGTATTTGCGGTACATGAATTCTTTCCTGCTATTCCTATATGGCTGCTTATAGTCGTATTTGGAACACTTGTTATTCCACTTAACTGGTTCGGAATTAAACAGCTTGATAAATTACAAAAATGGTCATTGCCAATATTTTTCATATTTTTAATTGCAGCAATCGTTGTGGCATTTATGACACCATCAAAATATGATGCAGCGTTCTGGACTTACATGCCTGAAGGTATGCAGGTTGGCGGTACAGCATTATTATTATGTATCGGTATGCAGCACGGAATTATCGGACTGACTGCACTTATTGCATCAGACTATGCACGTTTCTTAAAACCGGGACACATTAAAGTTGGATCATTTGCGATTGGATTTATCCCGCAAATATTTGCTTACGGTGTTATGGGCGGATTAGGTATATGGTTTGGTGTGCGTTTAAACGAACCGAATCCCGGTGTTTATATCGTTCACTTACTCGGTATCGGCGGTGCATTGTTTACAATGCTGACGCAGGTTCGTATTAATGTAACTAACATCTACAGCAGTTCATTATCATTATCGAACTTCTTCGAGAATGTATTCAGCTTTAAACCGGGACGCAGATTCTGGGTTGTCGTCGCAGGTATCACAGCAATGGTATTAATGCTCGGCGGTATTACAGATCATTTAGATAATGCTTTGACATTCCAAGGAGTATTCCTTATGTCATGGGCAGCGATTTTAGTGACTGACTTCCTTGTAGTAAAACGAATCATGAAAATTGGACCAGGATACTATGAAGAACGCCAGAAGTACTTATATAAATGGAACCCGGTCGGTGTATGGTCACTGGTTATTTCAAGTCTGCTCGGAACAATTGCAGCACTTGGATTCATGGGTGAATTTTTACAAAGTACGGCAGCATTCTTTGCAGCAGCACTGGCAGCCGTGCTCACTGTCGTTATTGCTTATATGACTAAAGGTAAGTACTACCTGAATGAGCAAGCAGAAGAAATCAATGATGTTGATGAGAGAGATATTCTTGTGAAAGAAAAATAATTTAATAGTTTGATATTAAGACTGGGGCAGTTTTGCCTCAGTCTTTTTGTTTTGATTAAACAGCGAAGGGTATTTCTATTGGTATATGAAAATATTTTCATTTAATACTTACAGAGGTGAGGGAATTCAGTGGAAGATATGATGATGTATGCACTGAAATTAACAGTAGGGTTAGCCGGTGTCATGATTGTTCTGAGATTAATGGGGAAAAAAGAACTGGCTCAAATTACCCCGCTTGATTTTGTATACGCATTAATACTCGGTGGAATTATTGAGGAATCGCTGTATGACGCAACAGTACCTGTTTATGAAATGGTGTTTTCTTTATTCTTCTGGGCACTGCTTATATTCGTGCTGGAGAAAGTTGCATTGAAAAGCCGCAGATTTAAAAGTATTGCACAAGGTGACCCTGTTATTCTGATTAATGACGGACAGCTGAATTCAGAAGTGTTGGATAAAAATAACATGGATGTCGATGAAGTCCGCATGCTGCTCAGATTAAAAGGTGTGTTTTCTTTAAGCGAAGTTAAGTATGCAATACTTGAAGAAAGCGGTAGTTTATCGGTGATGCAGTATGCAGGTGAAGAACCACCTACCCGTAATGAATTGAAAACGGACTATCCGGAGAATATATTATCTTATCTGCTTGTTGATGGAGGCCAGGTGGAAGATCGAATACTGAAGGAAATCGGCAAGGATGAAGCATGGCTCCGTCAAAAATTGAAAGAAGAAAGAGGAATAGAACTGGAAGACGTATTTTTCGCAGAATGGGATGAACATAACGGATTCTTTGTACAGAAAAACGAAAAATAAAATGAAACAGTCCGCGACAGAGTTGTCCGGACTGTTTCTTGATTATATATGGCTTAGTCAGTCAAAGAACCGGGTTCATTGACTGAGCAGGTAGAACATGAACTGGAACACCGCACAGCTTATCGGTCAGTATGTTCTTTATTCTGAATTACTCCTTCATATTCCGGGATGAGTCCTTTGTCATAGCTGCCGAGTATATTAATGTACGATGTTCTTTTTGTCAGCACAGCTATTGCAGCGTCGAAATTTTGCATATCCACATCGTTTTCAATATCGATAAAAAACCCGTAAGAGAATGGTTTGTTTTGAATCGGACGGCTCATCAAGTAGAGGAGGTTAATATTATATATTTTAAAAATATCCAAAATATCGCTCAAGGAACCGGTGCTGTGGTCGGATTCGATATACAAGGATGTTTTTTCATGCAGAACTTTTTCACTAAGTTCTTTAGTAAAGATTAAGAAGCGTGTCGTATTGAGCGGATTGTCGCTGATGTTCTCGCGGATAATGTGCATGTCGTACAATTCTGCGGCGTGACTGCCCGCGATGCTCGCGATTGTTTCGTTTGCTGATTCTTTTACCATGTGCACGGCACCTGCAGTATCGCTGAATTCCTTAACTTCAATATTCGGATACTGACTTAAATACGTATAGCATTGTTCTAGTGCTTCCGGATGCGAGTATACTTCTGTGACTTTATCGAGTGAGATTGGATTTTTGGAAATAAGTGCATGGTCAATTTTTATGTATACTTCTTTAACGGCTTTTACATCTAAGTATTTCATCAGATCAATTGTTCTCGTAATCGGCCCGCTTGTCGAGTTTTCAACCGGCAGTGCAATGTAGTCCACTTCGTCATTAAGCAGTGCTTCAACTAGCAGTTTAAACGTCATGTAACCCTCAGTTGTATATTCTTCTTCACCGGCATAAGACGCGCATGCGAGCGTGCTGTAACTGCCTTCTACTCCCTGATAACCAATTTTCATTTGAAACACTCCTTATTTTTAATAGAAAAAAGCCGAATTGAATTCTGTGTACAGAAATCCAACCGGCCTGGTGAAAGTAGATATAAAAATACCAGCCAATTAGATTTTGCTAATGGCTGGTTTCTGCATCATTAATTCAGCCATCATAGATTTAGGGTCCGCCTATATCCACGATGGAATACAGACGCTATCTAAAATAGCTGAAAAATAAATTATTTAATTGTGATGTCTTTGTATTGGATAACATAAAATCACTCTCATCAATTAAAGTTTTAATAATGTTAATTAGTCTAACAATTAAGAATTATTTTGTCAATTCATATTTCGCTGAACTGTGCCTGATGAAGTCCTTTATAAACTCCATTATCAAGTGACAGCAGTTCGTCATGTGTGCCGCTTTCGGCGATACCGTCAGTTGTGACTACCATAATACGGTCTGCATTTTTAATCGTTGCAAGACGGTGGGCGATAACTAGTGTTGTCCGTCCTTTGGCAAGACGGTTCAAAGCGTCCTGAATATACATTTCAGTTGCCGTATCAAGTGCACTCGTTGCTTCATCGAGTACTAAAATCGGCGGATTTTTTAAGAACATGCGTGCAATTGCGATACGCTGCTTTTGTCCTCCCGACAGTTTTACGCCGCGTTCTCCGACAATTGTCTCAAGACCGTCTCTGTAACTGTCGACAAGTTCTTTCAGCTGTGCTTTTTTAAGTGCATCGTAAACTTCTTCATCTGTTGCTTCAGGTTTGCCGTAAGCAACATTTTCTTTTAAGGTACCGGCAAATAAAAATACATCCTGCTGCACAGTGCCAATATTTTCACGGAGTGAAGATAAGGTTAAATCCCTTATATCAGTTCCGTCGATAGAAATACTGCCTTCCGATACATCGTAAAAGCGGGGAAGGAGTGAGCATAATGTCGTTTTCCCTGCACCTGAAGGACCGACGAAAGCGATCGTTTCACCCGGTGTAATAGTAAAGGAAATATCAGTCAGTACATTTTTTTCTTCATATTTGAAAGTAACATGATTGTATTCGATGTTACCTTTTACATGTGTTAAGTCATATGCATTTTCCTTTTCCTTAACATCCTGCTGAACTGCCATCGTGTCGAGGAAGTGTTTAAATCCTGCAATGCCGTTTGGATACAGTTCAATAACTGCATTAATTTTCTCAAGAGGTTTGAATAATACGTTAGAAATTAAAATGAATGCTGCGAAATCACCGTAACTCAGCTCACCGTTCATAACGTAATATGCACCAGCTATCAGAATGAATACAGTGACTAACCGCATCAGCATGTAAGTGCTGGACGTATTAAAAGACATAATTTTATACGCTTTTAGTTTCGTTGCTCTGAAGCGTTCGTTGATTTTTTTAAACTCTTCAAGTTCCTGATCTTCGTTGGCGAAAGCCTGAACTAAACGGATGCCGCCGATTTTATCTCCGATTAAATGGTTAAATTCAGATACGCGTCCGAACAATTCTCTGAAAGCGACAGTCATTTTTTTGTTGAAGTAAATGGCAATAACTAAAATTAACGGCACGATAATGAATGAGATAATTGCGAGCTCAGGGTGTATGTAATACATAATTCCAAATGCACCGAGCAGCGTCATAATCGCAATAAATAAATCCTCTGGCCCGTGGTGAGCCATCTCACCGATATTCATCAAATCATTCGTCAGACGTGTTAACAGTTTTCCTGTCTTGGTGTTGTCAAAAAATCTGAATGATAATCTTTGTATATGACCATACAAATCGTTTCGGATATCCCGTTCGATGTTTGTACCGAGCATATGGCCCCAGTATGTTACTATAAACTGCATAAATGTATTGAACAGATAAATAAACACCAGTCCCATAGAAGCGATTAATATCCATTTCCAGTTGTTAGTCGGCAGCAGTTCGTCTATGAACAGACTGACAATTACAGGGAACGCGAGTTCCAGAAGACCAACGATAACAGCAGACAGAAAATCGACTGTGAATAAGACTTTATAAGGTGCGTAATAAGATAAAAATTTCTTCACCATGCCCCATCCTTTTTCATATAATATAAGCATATAGATTATACCACTATTAAATTTATTTAAGGATGAGAGTATCCTTGAAGTGGTTTTCTAATAAATTAACTTATTGGCTGAATTGGTGTAAAATCAATGGTACATAATAAACAGATTTGAGGAACCTACATATGAACAAAATAAACGTTGGTATTATATACGGCGGTAAATCGACAGAGCATGAAGTATCGATACGTTCTGCAAAAAGTGTGTTTGAAGCTTTGAATAAAGAAAAATATAATGTCAGTCTTATTCATATTACCAAACAGGGCGAATGGCTCCTGGCAAATAATAATGAAGAAATAACAACGCTTGATAATGCAAACAGCAGGAAATTATCAGTTGTACCTTCCAAAGGTCTGATGGCTGACGAAGAAATTATTAAAATAGATGCGGTGCTGCCAATTCTGCATGGTACTGCCGGTGAAGACGGCAGTATACAAGGGCTGCTTGAACTTGCTGAGATTCCTTACGCTGGATGTAATGTCCGCAGTTCTGCAGTGTGCATGGATAAAGATATGACAAAGCGTCTGCTTGAACTCAAAGGAATTGGAGTCGCGCCTTCAATCGTGCTTAACTACTATGAAAAAGACGAACAGACTTATGAGCATGCTAAAGAGAAACTCGGCGTGCCGATGTTTATTAAACCTGTCAATCAGGGCTCATCTGTAGGAGTCTCGAAAGTATCAGATGAATCATCATTTTATGAAGCGCTGAATTCAGCATTTTCTTTCGATACTAAAGTGATGATTGAAAGCGGCATTGAAGGCCGTGAAATTGAAGTGTCCGTTCTCGGGAATGAAGAACTTTTCGTCTCAGTGCCGGGTGAAATTGTTTCGCAGACTGATTTTTACTCATACAGTTCAAAATATTTGGATGAAAGCGGAGCGCTGTTAAATATACCGGCAAAACTGGAAGAAGAAACGACGAAAAAAGTACAGCAGATTGCACATGATACGTTTAAAGTACTCGATTGTGAAGGAATGGCGAGAGTAGATGTATTTTTAACACCTGACGGAGAAATTATTGTTAATGAAGTAAATACACTGCCCGGCTTCACAAGCATCAGCATGTACCCTAAATTACTGGAAGCTTCAGGCATTCCTTACAATGAAACGCTCGACAGGCTGATAGAGTTAAGTCTGGAAAGATATGAACGTTTTGAAAGACT
>JBQDHL010000078.1:0-7748 GCA_052093725.1 Jeotgalicoccus sp.
CCCCCTAAAGTAGTTTACTTTTTTAAGTGTCTACTTTAGGGGGAGCATATCATTATCAGGACTCAATTTTTTTATAAGTCTTTTTCCATATCTTTATGAGGAATGCCTGCATCATCAAATTCATCAGAAGAAACGTGATATCCAAGTTTCTCATAGAACTTAATTGCGTGCACCTGTGCGCCAAGCTTTGCACGTGTATAACCATTCTCTTCAGCATGAATATGAACAAAATTCATCAGTGCCTGTCCAAGGTGGAGTCCTCTGGCAATTTTTCTAACTGCCATACGCTCGACCTTTATCAAACCTTCACCGATATCCCGGTATCTGACCGTGCCGATTGGACGATCATCAAGCGTAAGAAGAATATTAACAGCTTCGTTTTCGAACTCGTCTACTTCCATTTCCATAGGAACGTTCTGTTCTTCGACAAAAACTTCTTTTCTAATTTCGAGACATTGATTGTAGTACTTTTTATCATCAGTTATTTTAAGTTCCATGTCATCACCTACATCGCATTTTTTCTTCGTATAATCGTATACTGCCAAAACATTTTAAGCTGTTCTATGTTCCAATAATCCATACCGAGAGACAAAGCAGGGCGGGTATTAAATTTAATATTACTTGCTTCTGCTGCTGCCAGTGCAATATATTGGATATGTGGTTTTAACTGCTTAAATTCATCGGATAACTTACCGTCTTTTTGAATCCAGTCAAGCGGGAAAATATAATCGAAAATATTTACTACCTCATATATTTCAGGAATCGCTGTAATGTAACATGCTGCATCAACAGATGGATTATTCTGCGATTCTGAAAAATAGCTTCTTAGTGATAAATATAACTCTTTATGCTCGTGATTCATATAAAAGTAGTCATTTTCAATCTTGGGCTGATTGCTGTTTTTAATCAGTTCTTCCAGATTATCCATCATTTCATGAATGTTGGTCACTTTGTCATATGATTTTCTCAAAACAGCCACCTCCACTTAATTAATAATAATAACCATTATTCACTGATTCGCTATTGCTGCCTTCATAGTATTCATCTTGTGTATCTGTACCATCATCATAGTAGCCATCGTCCGGCTGAACGTTTGTGTCATCATCATAATAACCATCATCCTGATTGTTTATGCCATCATTATTATAATTTTCTTCTTGTGACTGTTCACCGCTGCCTTCATTTTGAGGAGTTTGATTATTCTGATTGAAGTCCTCATCTGTAGTATCTTCTAAGTCATCTTCACCTTCAATATCAGACTCTTCATAATCAAAGCTTTCAGTTTCAAAGCCGTCACCGTACGCACTTTCATAACCTTCTTCAGCAAAAGCTGGAATGTTTTCCGGCTGATGTTCAGTGAGCATATACTCATCAAGATACTCGTATGGTACAAGATAATCACCTAATCTGAGCTGCAATAAGTCGAACGGTTCAGATGGTTCTATTTCCAGTATATCCCGGATTGTATTTGAGAGAACAAATAAGTGTTCATCGTCTGCCCTGTAGAAATAAGCGCCGTTATTCTGAGTCCAGTAGTCAGAACCACGTAATTGTGTTGAATCGAATGAAATATCATTAAAAGCATAATATGAAGCAAGCTGGCGAATATCTTTAGATGTAAAGTTATGTCTCGTATTATCTGCTACTACTTTTATTAAATCATCTATTTTACTTAAACCGCCGGATGATTTAACTTTGTTAAGCACTGCTTCAACAAGTTCCATTTGTCTGTTTCCGCGGCCTAAATCTGAATCTACACGTCTGCTTCTTACTACAGCAAGTGCTTCTTCGCCGTCTAGTTCCTGAACACCTTCTTCAAGAACAATTCTGCTTGTATCATGCTGATCAGGTTCGTTCATAGCGAACGGAACATCAAATTCAATACCGCCGACAGAATCAACAATATCAACGACTCCGGCCATGTTTATACGAACATAATAATCCACAGGAACATTGAGTAGAGATTCGACAGCTGTCATAGAAGCTGAAGGGCCACCGTACATATGGGCATGATTAATTTTATCGAAATATTCTTCAGTTTCTATATAAGCAAGTGTATCTCTTGGAATATTAACTAATTTTACGTCATAGCTGTTCTTATCAAAAGTAGCAAGTATCATACTGTCGGTACGAAAATCATCGCCGCCTAAATTTTCTTTTTCAGCACGTGATTCGTTCTCATCTGTACCAAGAATCAGTACAGTGAAGCTGTCTTCTACAGTCGCATCTTCTTCCCGTAAGTCGGACTTTTCTCTGTCTGTAGGTTCATATGAGCTGTTGATACCCTCATCAAAAGTATTATAAAGACTGTAAATATAAATACCGGCACCAATCAATATCAGTACGAGTATAATAACGAGTGTCCAAATTATTTTTTTCATCAATGTTATAGACTCATTTCTTGTTTAGATTTTAAAATACATTAACTTCTATTATAATGTTAATAAGACATAATTTAAAACAATATATTAAAATACTGAGGGTTGCAAATGAAAAAGATAACAATGTTCGTATGGAATAATTTTATTAATGATGCAAGAGTGCTGAGAGAAGCGTCTGCATTAGCTGATTTAAATTATACAGTAACTATAATCGCTAAGAAAGAATTGACGGAAATGCATCTTCCTTCGAGTGAGGAAGTCAGAGAAAGGGTCTTTGTAAACAGACCTTTAAAGATAGAATTTCCCCAAAAAATAACTGATAGAATAAAGTCATCTATCTTAACCAAGCATATACCAAATATGCTGTTAATGTTCAAAATGATTCTTCTCGGACGGAAACATGATACTGATATTTATCATGCTCACGATTTGAATACACTGATTCAAGGAATAGTATGTGCCAAGCTGCGTTTAAACAGAAAAAAATTAATATACGACTCTCATGAAGTGCAGACTAGCCGTACGCACTACAGTTTTGAAAAGATATATAAAATAGAGAGGTTTTTACTGAAATTTACAGATGCAGTTATTGTTGAGAATAAAACCAGAGCAGAGTATCACCACGATCTTTATAAAGAACTCCCGACAGCTGTTCATAACTATTCGGAGCTATATAATATTGATGAAGTTGAAGCATTCCCATTGAGGAAAAAGTATAATATTCCTGACGATAAAAAGATAATACTTTACCAGGGCGGGATGCAGGCAGGAAGAGGGCTCTTCAAGTTATTGGACGCATTTTTAAATATAGAAGATGCAGTATTATTCATGATTGGCGATGGTAAAGAGAGACAAAATCTAATTTCTTATCACAAAGAACTGGATCTGCAGGATAAAGTGATCTTCATAGAAAGAGTGCCGTATAAAGAATTAAGAAGTTACACAAAAGCAGCTGATATAGGAATTCAGTTTTTAGAGAATACGAATTTTAATCATTATTCGGCATCATCGAATAAACTGTTTGAATACATAATGGCTCATGTGCCGGTAATAGGCTCGAAACTGCCGGAAATAGAACAGGTTATCGAAAATGAAGAAATTGGCTTAACTGTTGAAGCAGGGAATGCTGAGGAATTAACTAAAATATTAAAGAAATTGATTGATGATGATGAGCTACGATTGAAATTTAAAAAGAATACCGAGGCAGCAAAATACAAATATAATTGGGAAAATGAAAAAGATGTGCTAAAAGAATTATATACGAAACTTTAATTTTCATTGCTTTGGCAACTTTGATATAATTAGTAAGTATTTTAAAATTGTACTTTTTAGAAAGTAAGTTAAGGTGACTTATGAAAATATTATTAATCACACAAAATTTCTATCCGGAAATTGGTTCCGGTGCGAACAGATTAAAAAACTTATATATCCAGCTGTCAAAAAAGTATGACGTTGAAGTGCTTACGACAAGTCCATCTTATCCGAATGCCAAGATGTATGACGAAGATAAGTACTGGAGCAATGACCAGATAAATACTTCGAAAAATATAATGAGACTGAAAATGAGAACGGATAAGCAGAGTAAGTCGATGGCATTCCGTTTATTATATTATTTTGAACTTGCTTATAAGGTCCGTGTGTACGTGAAAAAATATCAGCATATGTACGACGCTGTCTATGTCACATCACCAAATATATTTATTCCATGGGCTGCCTTTTTTCAAAAGAGAAAAAAACGAGTCCAGCGTATTTTAGAAGTACGGGATCTCTGGCCGGACAGTGTCCGTGATGTTGAGAAGATGAATATTAATTTTTTCTTCCCGATTTTAAAATTCATGGAAAAAATGCTGTACAAGCAATCGGATAAAATTGTTATTAACAATGAAGGGTTTAGGAAATACATAAACCGAATGATAAAAAATAAACCTGTGTTATTTTTACCGAATGCATTTACTGAAAAAGAGATTGGTTTTGAAGCAGCTCCAGATGAATTCAGAGTCATTTATACTGGCAATATCGGTTTTGCACAAAGTTATGAGAAGCTGCAGGAAATGGCGCATAAGCTTGAAGAAAGTAAAATTAATTTTAAGATTATCGGTTATGGTATGAACGCACATTTATTTCAATCGTATATTGAATACAATAATTTTGGATACGTTACTTTCGAAGAAGAAAAGACGCGCGAAGAATGTCTAATCGAAATACGCAATTCAAATATTCAGCTGTCTATACTAAAAGACAGTGAGGTGTTCATGAATGTGCTGCCCGGAAAAGTGATTGACGGGATTGCATCAGGTGTACCGGTTGTAACCAACTTGGGTGGCTATACAAGTGAACTGATTAATGAATATCACGTTGGCTATGCCCAGGAAAATGCGACGGCTGATGAGCTCGCAGAGGCGATTAAGAAGGTTAAACAAAATAGTGAGCTGGAATCAGAATTAAGAAACAACGCAAAACAGCTGCTGAAATCACATTTCCTGTGGGAAGAGAATATTGGGAAGTTAGAGCATTTTATATTTGAAAAAGAGTTTAAGCGGTATTAACTCCGTTTAAACTCTTTTATTAATGTTAAGTAAAGATATTTTAATGTAAAATGAATATATTGAGTATAAAATATTATCTTTCTTAGAGGGGTTAAAAATGAATTTACTATTAAATACGTTAAAAACAATAATACCTCGCAGTATGAGAAAACGGTTAATTAAAAAAGTAACATTACAGGATATTACACTTCATGATGGATTTTTAGTCATTAACCTGACACTGAAAAACTTTTATAATTTTAACTTGAATGAAAAACTGAATATTACACTCTCGAATGGTGAATATATTGAGACTCCCGGATACTCTATTGAAAAAAATATGCTGTCGATAAAGCTTCTGGACAGCACAATTAAAAAAACGACGGGAAACTCATCAATTAAAGTAGCTGTTGACGGTAAAAATATGATTATCGATTCTGATGCAAGTATTGAAAACAAGACATCATTTTTTAAAGGTGGCAGATATTTCAATATCCAGGTGAACGGCACACTGGTTCTTGAGCATTTATTAGCTGAATATACTTTTAATCCGTCTTATATCAGTGCGGCTGAAATGAACGTGTCTTACGAAAAATTATCGATAGTATTTAATGAAAAATATAATATGGAACAATATAATATAGCGCTGCTCTATCCAAATAAAATTGTGGAGTTCCCAAATACGGGCAGCGGATCAGTAATGACTGCCTCAGACTTTAATAATGTGACTATGGGCAGAGCGACAGTTTATGCTGTTAATGGTTATGAAATGATACCGGTACAGCTGAATATTAGTGAAGTGAACTTAACAACCCAGGGACATAACCTGAAGTTTTTAAATGAAGGTCATGAACTATATGCATATATTGAAAATCATGAGATTGAAATGTCGGATGTTGTGGCTGAGATAGCGCAGGATAACGTCCTGATAAAAATGTCTAACAACGAAAATTATGAAATTGACAAACTTGTTGTGGTAGATACAATTTCAGGGGATGAAAATTCATTTACAGTAAAAAGAACAGCTCGGGGAAGGCTTGAAGTGGCCGTTCCTATAAGTGTGCTGGTTAATGCATTCTCAAGGAAGAAATTTAATCTGATCACGGATTCAGAGGAGCCGATTACACTTCAGCCTAATGTGAATCATGTTGATGTACTTGGTTTCGGTGATCGTTTTGTCATTAATTATGAACATGAGAATATTAAACTCTGGTTTTATAAGAGGAAAGATACAGCTCTTGGTTTTAAAGTGACTCGTCCCCGCATGAGAAGACAAGTGATCGAAATCGAAGGCTTTAACTTTGAAGGTTTTGTAAAGGGTAAAGAGAACTTTATTGACTGTGAAACCTACATGGTTTTTGAGGATCGCTACAGTAAAGATTCAATTCAGATTCAGATCGATGAAGAATTCAATATTAACTTGACGGACTTGGATTTAATATCTATTAAAAGCAAGGATAAAACAATATTAGATGTATTTGTTGCAATGATTCATACCGACGGAGAAATAGTGCGGAAAGAAAAGATTAAGTATAAGTTTTCCGATTATAAAAAAGATAACTATTACGGCAGCTATTCTGAAAAGAGCAATGGAGGCAGCGTTCATTATCACCTAATCACAACAACACCATTTGATAACCTGAAAATAGAAACATTCTCTATTCCGAAAGAGATAATAATACCTGGTGATACAGATGAGAAGGATTATAATACGTGGCTTGTCGGTGAACGTTACGATACCGCACAGGATAACGGTTATGCATTCTACAAATATTTACAGGATAATACAGAAGTAAATGCGTATTATACTATCGAAAGCGGTGCTCCAGACTATGACAAGATAAAATCGGATCCGCACGTTTTGAAATTCGGTTCAGTGGAGCACTTCGAAATTGCATTTAAAGCAGGTGTTCTGCTCGGCACACATGATCTTGAAAATCTGTTGCCTTATAAACCGGCGCGTGGTTTTTTCAACTACGAAGATACTGTAAAAGTGTTCCTTCAGCATGGTGTGCTCGGCCGTAAAAGAGTGGAGTATCATAAGAAATATTACGATTTGCCGTTCGACTTATTTATTGTCAGCAGTGAACCTGAGAAGTATGACGTCGTAATGAAGAAACTCGGTTACGATGATGAAGATGTTGCAATTACAGGACTTGCCCGGTTTGATTCGCTGCCGCGGGGAAACAAAACGAAAGATATATTGCTCATGCCGACCTGGCGCGACTGGATCAACACGGATGAAGTATTTCTGTCGAGTCAGTACTTTCATAATTATAATGGGCTAATTCATAATGAACGTCTGATTAAACTTTTGGAGGATAACGATGTACAGCTTAACTTTTATCCTCACTACAGAGCTCAGATGTACTTTAACGATGAAATTTTAAACCCGAGCAATAATATTAAATTTATTCAGCTTGGCACGCGTACTGTGCAGGAACTCCTGATTGATCATTCATTGTTAATAACCGATTACTCAAGTGTCAGTTTTGACTTTACGCTGATGAATAAACCAGTAATTTATTATCATTTTGATGTGAGAAAGTTTTTCAGACAGGGAAAACTCCGTCCGTTATTCCATACGTTTATCGGTGATATAGCAAGGACTGAAGATGACTTAATAGACTTAATTGAACAGCAGATAAAGTTGAACTTTCAATCGAATCATCCTGATATTTCAGGTATATTTAAATATCAGGATCATCATAATTCAGCACGGATATATGACAGTGTGAAAGAAAAAATAGAAAGTAAAGTTGAATAGTAAAAAGAAACCGTCCAGACTGTAGTGAACCCAAAAAGTTGAACTTTTTGACTAAGCTATTTTATTAAAGGTATG
>JBQDHL010000079.1:0-5588 GCA_052093725.1 Jeotgalicoccus sp.
AAAGCTCCCTTCTTGAAGTAGATGAAGGTGTGCTGGAAGCAGCAGATGCTATGGGTGCAACGCCAATGCAGACAATTGTTAAATTCGTGCTGCCGGAAGCGTTCGGTTCTCTAATAGTGAATTTCACTATTTCCATTATCGGCCTGGTCGGTGCATCAGCTATGGCCGGCACAGTCGGCGGCGGCGGTATCGGTGACTTAGCGATTACTTACGGCTATCAAAGGTTCGATACAGTCACCATGCTGATCACAGTTGTCATCCTGATAATTATGGTTCAGGGCTTGCAGTCGGCTGGTAATAAGTTTGCAAGAGTTGTAAGAAGAAGATAAAAATAGGAGGAATTATATTATGAAAAAAGTTATTTTATTTACCAGTTTACTGTTAATCGGCATCGTTCTTTCAGGATGCGGTGATGGAGGTAAGGAGACAGTCAGTATCGGTATTAGCGGGACTGACACAGTAGTGTGGGATTACGTTGCAGAAAAAGCTGCCAAAGAGGATATTGAAATAGAAATTGTTACATTTAATGATTACGTTCAGCCTAATACGGCGCTTGCCGACGGTGAAATAGACTTAAATTCATTCCAGACTGTCGCGTATTTTGATGAATTTATCGAAGAAAGAAATCTGGATTTAGTACCGATTGCTACGACAAATCTTGCACCGATGGGTATTTACTCTGATTCACTGACAGATCCGACAGACATTCCTGACGGCGGCACAATCGCACTGCCGAATGACGTATCTAACCAGGGACGTGCATTAATGCTCTTGGAAGATGCCGGTCTGATCACACTGGTTGAAGATTATAACGGGTTAGGTTCAATCGAAAATGCAGTTGTTGAAAATCCGAATGATTATCAATTCGAAGAAGTAGCACCAGCACAGATTCCACGTGCATTAGGTGATGTGGATCTTGGCATTATTAATAATGGTATTGCAAAAGATGCAAACCTTCACCCAATTAAAGATTCCATTTTCCGTGAAGATGACACAGCAACTGATTACGTAAATATTATCGCTTCAAATGCTGAAGATGCAGACAATGAAACATACAACAGAATTGCTGAACTTTACCAGGAAGCAGATACTGCGGAGTTCATCGAAAAAGAGTACGACGGCGCATTAATCCCGACAGTACTTGAATTAAGTGAAATTGGCTGGTAATAAATAAAAGCTCCCGTTAAGGGAGCTTTTATTTTTATAACAATTCGATAAACTGCTCTTCTTTTTCACTTTGCGGGTTAAACGTTATATCTTCACTGATATTCTGTGTCATAAATGACGCATACATCTGCTTTGCAACAGGTTCATTGAAGTCTTCCCTAAAACTATAATGTACATCGATTTCATTATCCAAATCACTGTCTATACCTGCGAGGTAAGCGATAATACCTTCTTCCGTGCACAGCGTTAAATATTTTACATTTTCAAGCTGCAGCTGTTTCTCAAAATCCAGAATCGCTGCCGGTTCAATATTTTTAATTTCCATCAAAAAACTCCTTCCGGTGTTTTTAATCAATTACCCTTTTTAAAAATATACAATCTTTCATTCTCAGCTTTTATTTATCTGAATTTATAGATAACTCTTAATAACAACTGTATACTGATTCATATAAACTTTAAAAAAAGAGGGATATATATGCGTTTTGAAACGAAAGCAATTCATGCTGGAAGACAAGTAGATCCGATGACTGGAGCAGTTACAACACCGATGCACCTGTCCACTACTTACGAAAGATCCGCTGACGGTTCTTATACCGACGGCTTTATGTACAGCCGCGGAGACAATCCAAACCGCCGTTCTTTGGAAGAGTGTCTGACTGCACTTGAAGAAGGATATGACTCTGTCGCTTTCTCTTCAGGAATGGCAGCTATTTCATCAATAATTGAGGCGCTCCCGGAAGATAAACCCCGGAGAATTATTCTTCCGGATGATATGTATTTCGGCGTGCTGACTTTGCTCAATGAAACGGATATCGGAAGAAGGTTTGATATTGTCACTGTTGATATGAGTAATCTAGAAGAGTTAAAAGAAGCCGTTCAAAGTGAAGCTACCGGCTTAATCTGGATTGAAACACCGTCAAATCCACAGATTAAAATCTTTGATATTGCCGCGGTCGTTAATATCGCAAGAAAAGCAGGGGCAGTAACTGTTGTAGATAATACAACTGCAACACCTGTTCTGCAAAACCCGCTGTCACTAGGTGCTGATTTTTCACTGCATTCTGTCACTAAGTATATCGGCGGTCACAGCGATCTGTTACTTGGTGCAGTCGTAGCGAAAGAAGACGGCCCGATGCTTCAAAACTTACGAACGTGGCAGCATGCAAAAGGTGCCGTGCCGTCATCATTTGACTGCTGGCTCGCACTTCGCGGTGTTCAGACTTTATCAGCAAGAATGTCAGTGCACTGCTCCAGCGCTAAAATCATCGCTGACTTTTTAAATCATCATGACCAAGTTGAAGCCGTGTACCATCCTGGTCTTCCCGAGCACCCCGGACACGACATTGCTGCAGCACAAATGAGTGACTTTGGCGGACTGATGTCGTTTAAAGTTAGAGGAAATGCTGAAGATGCAATAAAAGTAGCCAATACGGTTAAAATCTTTACACAGGCAACGAGTCTCGGAGGCACGCACAGCTATATCGAACACCGTGCTTCGGTGGAAAAAGAATTAACTAAAGCGCCGGACACACTACTCCGTTTATCTATCGGCCTCGAAAACGTTCAGGACCTGCAGGAAGATCTCGAACAGGCGCTCGCTGAAATATAAATCATAAGAATAAATTATAATATGAGTAACCTCTGTGTAAACGGGAATATTTCCAGTAACACGGAGGTGTTCTTATGAAAAAACATTATAAGTTAGTTATTCTCGGCGGAGGGACCGGCGGTATATCGTCTGCCAGCCGGGTTCTCTCTAAAAAGAAAGAGTTAAAAGAAGATGTCTTAATTATAGAATCCGATGATTATCATTATTTCCAGCCTGCATGGCCGTTAGTCGGGAGCGGTGACGAAAAACTTGATTCCACATGGAAACCTATGGAAAAAATCATACCGAAAGGAGCACGCTGGCTCAAATCATCCGTTAGAAAAGTTGACCCTGTAAAACGGGAAGTGACGGCGGACGATACCGTCATTACCTATGACTTTCTAGTCGTTGCACTCGGTATTGAACTCAATTACGATGCGATTAAAGGTGCTAAGGAATCTATTGGCACAAACGGTGTATGTACAAACTATTTATATGATTTCGTCGAATACACTTATCAATCACTTAAAAATACAAAATCCGGCAACATTATCGTAACGAAGCCGCAATCAAAAATTAAAGGCGGCGTTTCTGCAGAAAACTCGTTGTTTACGATGGATGATTTTGTGAAACAGCATGATCGTAAGGTCGATATAAAGTTCAGAAGCGGACGGGAAGACATATTTGAAGTGAAAAAATATAACGACAGTCTCGTCAGTCAGATGGAAGAAAAAAATATCGACTACAAGCTGAATGAAGAACTGATTGAAGTGAAAGGCAGAGAGAAACAGGCTGTATTCAAAAATACTCATACTGGTGAAACACATACTCTGCCTTTTGAAACACTTGTCATCACACCGCCGATGCATGGCCCGTCAGTTTTAAAAAACTCAGGCCTGCTGGATGCAGAAGGCTGGGTAGACGTCGATAAACACACGATGATGCACAATAAATATACAACTGTATTTTCTCTTGGTGATTCATCCAGTCTGCCAACAGTAAAAATGGGCGGTGCGGTCAGAAAACAGCTGCCCATTCTAGTCGATAATCTGCTTGAACGTATAGATGATCAGGAACCCACTCATAAATATGACGGCAGAACAGCCTGTCCCATCGCAACTGAATACGGCCAACTGATTCTCGCTGAATTCGGTTATGACAAAGTGCCGACAGAAACAACTTTCCTGAATCAGGCTGATGATAAGAAGATTTTTTATCAGTTTAAAAAGAATATGCTGCCCATTATGTACTGGTATGCATTGCTGAAGGGTAAATCATAGCACCATAAAAAAGACGTTATCGAATTTAAACGATAACGTCTTTTTATTATTTAAAAGTAAGGTTTTCAAGTCTGATATAACCTGCTGCATCGAGTTCAACATCTTCGAGCTGAGCAGTATTATAAGCGAGACTCATATTCGGATGAACGAGTGGTGCATACGGTACATCTTCACGGAGCATAGTATGGATTTTAGTATACTCTTCAAGTCTGTCCTTGTCTTCTGTGGCACTTCTCGCACTTTCCAGTGCCGCATCAACGTCCCCATTAGTATAGAACGCTCTATTACCACCAAAACCTCTGTTAGTACTGAGAGTTAAAGCAGACAGCAGATAATCCGCATCACCGGTAGATGCTGTAAAGCTGAGCAGGAACATATCATGTTGTCCCTCTCCCAAACGTTCCATAAATGTTGCCATTTCAAATTGTTCTATTGTGATATTAATATTTAACTCTTTAAGCTGCTCCTGGATATACACTGCAGAATCGACTAAATCCTGGCTGTCGTTTACCCATATCGTTGCATCAAAACCATCTGCGTGACTGGATTCTGCGAGAGCTGTCTGTGCTTTTTTCATGTCTTGGCCAACTTCCGGCAGTTCTTCATCGTAGCCGAAGACGCTCGCAGACACCATACTGTTCGGAATCGTAGCCTGTCCGTTATAAATACCTTCTTTTAACTCTTCTCTGTCGATAGCAAAATCGATAGCCTGGCGCACTTTAACATCATCGAAAGGTTCCTGTTCCGTATTGAAACCAAGATAATTCGTTCTTAACGATTCCGCTTCAACAAATTCAGTGCTGTCACTGTTTTGAACTCTGTCCATCATAGCCATATCAACAGGCGTAGTAATATTTACGCCACCGGATTCAAGTTCTGCCATCATTGAACCCGATTCAGGAATAATAACAAATGTCAGATTATCAATATTGCTTTCACCCGCAAAATCTTCAAAGCGTTCAAACTCTATATTTTGTCCCGGAGCTCTCGCTTTAAATTTAACGTAGTTTGTACCATCCGGATTCTCTGAAAGATAAGTACTTGTGTGCGCTGCAATCTGTTCTGAAACCTTCGTAAACTTTTCGCCGCCTGAATCTCTCAGTTCATAATAATCTTCTGCGGTCATATCGAGCTCAGTCTGATCAATGGCATTTTGATAATCAGCATCAATACTCTCTTTACTCATAATACTCGCTGCTGTGTGCGCTAAATTATCCGGCAGCGGAGCAAATGGATAAGACGTGGTAATATTTAATTCATAATCATTAACAATTTCAATCTCTTCAATCATGTCGAACAGGAATACGGTAGGAGAACTGATACTTGGATCCAGAACGCGTTCAAGAGATGCCTTTACATCTTGAGCAGTGAACTCAGAACCATTATGAAACGTTACGCCTTCGGCTAGTTTAAAGTTCCATTTTGTATCGTCCGTCTGTTCCCACTCCGCAGCAAGTCCCGGTTTATGAGACATATCAATTTCACGTGCAACGAGCGTCTGATTTGAATCGCGTTGACATCATTTGTGCCGTGAGGATCAATGGTCGATAAAT
>JBQDHL010000079.1:5688-7434 GCA_052093725.1 Jeotgalicoccus sp.
TACTGTGACAGTGAACCTCGCTCTTTGTCACACTAAACCCCTTACTGTGACAGTGAACCTCGCTCTTTGTCACACTAAACCCCTTACTGTGACAATGAACCTTACTCTTTGTCACACTAACTCATACAAGCATCAAAAAAACCGGAACTCAGCAGCCCCGGTTCGATTTTTATTTAAGTTCAAGATTTTCTGCAGTCATTTCTCTAATATCATACAGTAAATCGCTGTCTTCAATTAATGACTGACCATATGAAGGTATCATTTCTTTTAGTTTTGCATCCCATTTTTTTGCATATTCCGGGAAGCTCTGTTTGAATACTTCGAGTGCCACTGAAACGGATACTGAAGCTCCTGGTGATTCACCAAGCAGTGCAATTACAGAGTTATCTTCAGAGCTTACAACTTCTGTTCCAAACTGGATAAAGCCTTTGCCATGCTCCTCTGTATCTTTAATCACCTGTATGCGTTTGCCCGCGATGTGAATGTCCCAGTCTTCGTCCTTTGCATCAGGAACAAATTTTCTGAGCTCTGTCATTCTATCAGCTTTACGCATCATTACCTGTTGAATTGAATATTTGACCAATGGTAAATTTTTAATACCCGCTGAGACAAGTGTTAACAGATTGTCTGTTTTGATCGATTTAAATAAGTCCAGATTCGAACCATATTTTAGAAACTTCGGTCCAATAGCAGCAAATGGTCCAAACAATAAACTTTCCTGCCCCTGGATATAACGTCTGTCGAGATGCGGCACTGTCATCGGCGGTGTACCATATGGTTCTTTACCGTAAACTTTAGCATTATGACGACTGACGACCTCAGGGTTGTTACAGACTAAAAATGCACCGCTGATCGGGAATCCTCCGAGATGTTTGCTTTCGGGTATTTTTGTTTTCTGCAGCAGTGGAATAGCATGTCCGCCAGCACCGATAAAAATATAATCTGCAGTATGATACTCGATTTTCTTCTCTTCCAGATTGTGAATTTTAACTTCCCATTTACTATTGTCCAGTTGTCTGAAGTCCATCACCTCATGCTGGTAATGAACGGTGGCATTACTATGACCGTGAATATCGCTTGCCATTTTACGCGTTAATTCGCCAAAGTTAACATCGGTACCGTCATTGATTCTACTTGCAGCGACTGGTTCTTCCGCTTTTCTTCCATTCATCATTAACGGAATCCATTCACCTATTTTATTATTATCTTCTGTATATTCCATATCGTGGAACATAGGGTGCAACACCAGCGCTTCATATCGTCTTTTCAGGAAGTTTACATTTCCTGCACCCATAACAAAACTGATGTGCGGGAGCGGACGGATAAATTCCTCCGGATTCTTTATATGGTTGTTTCTAACTAAATAAGACCAGAACTGCTTGGAGATTTCGAATTGCTCATTGATTGATTTTGCTTTTTTTATATCGATTGAGCCGTCTTTTTGCTCCACAGTATAGTTCAATTCACATAACGCGGCATGACCCGTTCCCGCGTTATTCGTTTCATGAGAACTTTCTTTCCCGGAAACATCAAGCCGTTCAAACAGTTTAATATTCCATCCGGGTTCTAAATTTTTCAAGAAGGAACCGAGTGTGGTACTCATAATCCCTGCGCCGATTAATATGATGTTTTTTGTAGCATTATTATCCATGGTTAGCCAGCTTTCTTATTTTTTCACTTGAAATTATTTAATAACGCCGATTGTAAAATTAAGCTAGACACATAAAGAAAGCCACTCGTGATACA
>JBQDHL010000080.1:0-7278 GCA_052093725.1 Jeotgalicoccus sp.
ACGAAAATCCATTACAATTTCCTCCCTGTTCTTCACATTTATAATATAATAATTTGCTATTATTATTTTATTTCCACACTCTATACTACCATATCGAATTAAATAAATAATCAATTTAGCAGCAGAGCTTATATGGAAAACACTGAATATATACAGCGCTTCCAAAAATCATTATTGCTGTTTTCAGATTTTCTGATTATTTTTCCATACAACGTTTATTATAGTGGCTTTTTGGGTACAATGCCAGTCTGATGTTATATATAACGTTTTATTTTGTGCAAAAGTTATAAACAGTCTACATAATAATAAGGAAAAATAATGATAGTATATAAGAAGAACAGTAGAAAGGACTGCTTTTATGAATATTTTACTTTTAGGAATGACAGGCAGAGTCGGCAGTGAAATTGCAAAGCTGGCTTTGGAAGATAAACACCAGGTGACAGCACTTGTGCGCACGCCTGAAAAGATATCAATTAATGATGAAAATTTATCAATTATAAAAGGTGACGTTACGGTTAAAGAAGACGTTGAGCGTACCATGAAAGGTGCAGATGCTGTCATCAGCGCTTTAAATACAGACGGCGCCGATACGCTGACAAAAAGCATGCCGCTGATAATTGAAGCGATGAACGATGAAGATATTAAGCGGATTGTCACGATTGGTACTGCAGGAATACTGAACAACAGAGCTGAACCTGACGTGCTGCGCTATCAATCCAGCGAGTCAAAACGGAAATTAACACGCGCAGCAGAAGAACATCATAAAACATATCTGCTGCTTGAAGACTCGAACCTCGACTGGACAGTCGTCTGCCCTACTTATTTACCGGACGGTGAAGCTGTTGGTGAACACCGTGAAGAACGTGACTTCCTGCCTGAAGACGGCAAGAAGATTACAGTTGGAGATACAGCAGAGTTTGTGTATAAGCAAATTGAAAGTGTTGAGTATATTAAGTCGCGGGTTGGGATTGCTTACTAAGATTTTACAGACTATTTCTGTAGTTAATGCCATTGTTTATTATTGTCATAACATTTAAATACAAAAGAGAGGAACTATTCTGCTATAATTCCTCTCTTCTATATTTAATACATTCTTTTTTAGTCAAGTTGATGATTCAATATTTTAGTATCCTTGGCTTCATTATAAACTCCTTTACATAACTGATATGATACTTTACTACTATTTTTAATTTTAATATTAGTATTTATAGAAAGCGTGCACTTTTTACCAATTGGTATCTTTCTGACTCTCACATTATCAACACGAATTTCATTGATTACACAATGACTTTTATTCGATGTATTATTTTTGATAATCCATTTTTTATTTTCAAAATCTATATCCTGATCTTCTACTTTGACTTCTAGTAATGCTGATTGGCTCCCTTGCCCATTACATCCTCTTATGACTTTATTCACTTGAATAACATCTGTAAATAATTCAGTGCCAATTAGTTTCTTTTCTATTTCATCATCAAAATAATTTTCTATTATTACAATTAGACATTTGAACAAATTTAATAGCATAACCTTTTGTTTGTAATCCAACTTTTCATCTATTTCCATTTTATATGTATGAGAAATAATATTTCTTGAGTCTATGATTAAATTTAAATATCCCTTTATACCGTCTAAATTACGGCTACCTATATCATATTGTAATGGAGTAAGACCTAATAATTTTAATGATTCAACAATACTTTTTAAATCCTCTGATTTGTTAATTCGTTTGGATAGTCTATCTTTATTTAAACCTATTATTTCTAACAGGTTTTCAAATTCTATCCAATTTAAATTGTTTGATTGACAGAGAATTTCTTTTTTCACTCTCGTATCTTTTATATCATTTAAAAATAAATTAGTGAGGTACTTCTTGCCAAAACTTTTTTGCAAATATCTCTTTATAAAATCTTCATCATGTAAAATATATTCGTAATCTACATATGTATCAAAATTTTTTTGTTTTACATAAGTCTCCCAAATCGTATAAAAAGAAAGTACAAAGTTTTTATTTACTATTTTTTCTAAAATACCATTTGAGCCATCATCCTTTAAATCAAAGGTTTCTTTTAAACTTCTATACGCCTCATAAGCATAATCTTTACTCATTATTTATTTCTCCCAGTAAAAATTCATAGAAATATGTTACCCTACTTTCCACATTCTTCAACGCTGTATACTTCCCATTGAAAATTTCACGATTTTCTTTGATAAACTTATTTTTTGCATTTACTGCTTCTTTTTGTTCTTGATTTTTCAATACATCTAGATTAATTCCTCCATCTTTGATTCTTGAGATTGATAGGATTAGTGTATCATATATCATTTTCTCAAATTTTCCAGTTAGAGTTTTTTTAAACGCTTTATCACCATAGATTTCATATATATCCTTTATTAAATCCTCAAAATAATTATTGGCTTCTAGCACATCATTTTCTTCAAAATCTTTTGCTTTAATTGCAAAGTTATCCAAAGTCACTTTGATTCCCCTACGATAATCACAGTTAATAGCAGCTTTAAAAGCAAAGAACCTGAGTACGAGCTCTCTATCTTCCATTCTAATAAGTTCGTCTTCAGAGTTATTAATCATTTTTCTAAATGTTTTAGTATCTGCCACATCATTTATCATACTGTTAAATTTCGATGGATAAATAGCAGTCCTAATTTCATGTGGTGAGAGTTCCATTCCTCCAGTGTTTAATCTTTCGAAAACAAATTGTTTTAACTCTAGTTCTCGCTTTGAACTTTTATTCGATTCTTTTAATATAATCGTAGCAGATAGATATCTTCTTCTAATTAAGTTCCTTAATTCCTCTGGTAATTCTTTAAAGTTGTATCCATTAATCTCCGACCATAAATCTAAACCTTCAAGACGGAATTCATTATTAAAAAAGCTAATAATAGTTGATATCCTTTGTAAACCATCCATTACTTCGTATTTATTATAATCTGTTTCATATAAAAATATTGGTGGAATAGGTACGTTAACCAATAAACTTTCTATTAATTTTGATTTCCTCTTTAAATCCCAGACTCTTTTTCTCTGATAATCTGGTTCTAAATTATAATTAGAAAATATTGCATGGAGATTCCCCAGCGGGTATCTTGCTTGATCGATTAATAAATTATATCCACCGTCCATAGCTTTCTTTACTAAACTCTCTCTATTTATATTTTTTTCAGTAATAGTATTAATATTGTTAAATGCTCCAAATACTTGTCTTAACATCTAAACTCCCCCATTTTTATTTAGCTTTTATTGAATTTTAGTTATATATAAAATATAATACTCGAATTTAATAGTAATGATTCAAAAAATTAAAAACCCTTTAGGTAATATTACCTAAAGGGTTTGTCCTTAGCAACTTTTATAAATATGCATAATTATAATCACTTTGAAATAATACCACTATTCCACCGTAACCGACTTCGCCAGATTACGCGGTTTGTCTACGTCATTTCCTCTGTGCAGTGCTGCATAGTAGGAAATCAGCTGATAGACGACAACTGAGACAAGCGGTGTCAGCATTTCATCCACTCTTGGAATGACGTATGTGTCACCTTCCTGCTCCAATCCTTCCATTGCAACGACACATACATTCGCACCTCTGGCTGCGACTTCCTGTGCGTTGCTTCTAATATTCAAGTCTACTTTTTTCTGCGTTGATAATGCGAATACCGGTGTACCTTCTTCAATCAAAGCAATCGTTCCGTGCTTCAGTTCGCCGCCTGCGAATCCTTCTGCCTGGATATACGATATTTCTTTCAGCTTCAATGCGCCTTCAAGACCGACATAGTAATCCATTGCTCTGCCGATAAAGAACGCGTTTCTCGCTGTTTCCAAATAACTCTTAACAATTTTTTCAATTTTATCAGCGTCTTCAATAACCGTTGTAATTGTCGTCGTTACTTTCCCAAGTTCAGCCATTAAATTCATATCTGAAACTTTGTTCAGCTCTCTCGCTGTCACTGCTGCTGTAATCGCAAGGACTGCAATCTGCGCGACATAGGCTTTCGTCGATGCGACTGCAATTTCCGGTCCTGCATGCAGTATCAGCGTTTCATCCGCTTCACGTGACAGTGTCGATCCCGGTACATTCGTCATCGTTAATGATTTGTAGCCTTTACCTTTAATATCTACGAGGACTGCACGGCTGTCTGCAGTTTCTCCCGATTGTGATATAAAGATGAATAACGGCTTTTCTGATAATAATGGTGTGTTGTAGACAAACTCAGATGCGACGTGCACTTCTGTCGGTACACCTGCCCATTTTTCAAAATATTCTTTACCGATCAGTCCGGCGTGGTAGCTCGTACCTGCTGCGATGATATATAATCGGTCCGCTTCATTCAGCTGTTTGATTATATTTTTATCAATTTTAAGTTCGCCGTGCTCATCCTGATATTCTTTAATGATTTTACGCATCACCTGCGGCTGTTCATTGATTTCTTTAATCATGTAATGCGGATACGTGCCAAGCTCCGTGTCGCTCGCATCAATTTCCGCAATATAAGATTCACGTTCGATTTCCGCACCTTCGATATCTCTGATGATCATTTGGTGTTCCATCAGCTGAATGATTTCGCCGTCCATTAGTTCAACAAATTCATTCGTTAAATTAAGCATCGCCATTGCATCGGATGTAATGACATTGAAGCCGTCACCTTTACCTAAAAGTAGCGGTGATTTATTTTTAGCTGCATAGATAGTGTGGTCATCTTCATTATCCAAAAGACCAATTGCATAGGAACCGTGCAGCAATGATAAAGTTTTTTGAAATGCTTCAAGCGTCGATGATCCTTCTTTTGCAAACTTCGCAATAAGCTGTACGATAATTTCCGTATCAGTATCTGACACAAGTTTTGTATCGCTTAAATACTCTTCTTTTAACTGCTTATAGTTTTCAATCACACCGTTATGCACAAGCGTAAATCTTTCATCCGTACTCTGATGAGGATGAGAATTCGAGACATTCGGCTCACCGTGAGTCGCCCAGCGTGTGTGGCCGATACCAATAGTTCCTGCGAAGTCTCCGTCTACTTTTTTACGCAGCTCTGCAATTCTGCCTTTTTCTTTAAATACTTTAGTTTCTTTATTATTCTTTACTGCAATTCCCGCAGAATCATAGCCGCGATATTCCAGCTTTTCAAGTCCTTTTAATAATATTTCTTTCGTATCTGCCGTTCCAATATATCCAACAATTCCGCACATAAGATAAACTCCTTCTACATTCGTTTAAGTTTTGTGGGATATCTGCTTTGTCAGACCGGTCACCCGGTAATTTTCACAGATACACTTACGAATACTTCAGTATCCGGGACAGCATCCGCCGAAAGTTCGATCGCTGTCCTCCTCGTCAACAGTACGTGCGTACTGCTCAGGCGCTATTCCGATTAAGTTTACAAATTGCCCTCCTTTTCGTCAGAATAAAAGTGTAAATTATTTTTTTCTTGATTACAAGAATTTTTTACCTTTTAATGGTAAAAAATAGTTAATTGATTATAATTCTGCTGGATTAAAGTTTGAGTGGCACTGTCGGATTCACATAGTCACTCAAAGCGATAAACTCCATAAAAAAGCAGGAACGATATCACTATCGTCCCTGCCATAATCATTATTCTATTATTTCTTTCACTCTGCCGACGATACCGTCTTCCAGTTTAACTTTGATACCGTGATGATGGTTAGCCGAGTTTGTTAATATTCTTGCTACAACGCCTTCAGTCAGTTCACCTGTTCTCTGATGGTTTTTCTGCACGACTTTAACTGTGCTGCCGACTTTTATATCTGCTCTTTTTGTTCCGTCCATAATGATTCTCCTTTTGTACGCATTCATATAATATAATAATAACATTTTTGCCGTGCTTATATCGAAATGCTCTAAAACTCGACACTTAACATCTGCTTATAATTGTTCATAAAAAGTTATATTTATGTCTAAAAAGTGTTATAATATACAGGCCTGAGGAGGTCACATCATGAAAGGTAAAACTCATATCATCGGTGGTGTCGCATCCAGTCTGGCAGTCGCTCATTTTACATACGCCGATCCTGTATTATTAATTGGCGCCGGTATTGCCGGGTCTTTAATTCCCGATATATGCCATGGCGGCAGCAAGATTGGGAAGACGTTTCCGGTGCTTTCGAAATTCATTAATTTCGTTTTCGGTCACCGTTCGTTTACACACAGCCTGCTGTTTATCGTGCTGATTGCTTTTCTCGTCGATTATTTCTTTCCTAATGATGCGATAAAGCTCGGTTTAATTACGGGTATGATCAGTCATTACATATTGGATATGGCGACTAAAAGCGGTATACAGCTATTTTTCCCGATAAGTTTTAAAGTAAAATTTCCGTTTACTACACGAACAGGCAGTTTTATAGAGAATATAATTTTCAGCCTGCTGTGTCTCGTTTCACTATATTTTGGATTCCAGGTATTAGGTGTATACATATTTACGTTTATAAATGATTTTAATATGGGAGAGCTGCTGGCTAATCCCGCATATTAGTCTCATACATAAAAAAGTGAAGTCACAATTGTGACTTCACTTTTTAAATATAATTTTTATTTCAGCATGCCGTGCGGATCAATAACAAACTTCTTAGCGACACCGCTGTCGAAGTCTTTATATCCTCCCGGCGCTTCGTCCAGACTGATAACCGTTGCATTTACCGCTTTCGCAATTTGCGCCTGTCCTGACAGTATTGATTTCATTAAGTCTCTGTTATATTGCATTGCCGGTGTTTGTCCTGTTGAAAATGTATGTGCTTTTGCCCAGCCTAGTCCGAATCTTACTTTTAATGAGCCGGTTTGGGCATCTTTACTGGAGGCTCCCGGATCTTCTGTAACATATAAACCCGGTATGCCGAGTCCCCCTCCTGCCTGGGTTACATCCATAATTGTGTTTAGCACTTGTGCCGGCTGTTCCTCGGCATTTTCTCCGTGCCCGGATGCTTCAAATCCTACTGCATCGATGGAACAGTCCACTTCCGGTACACCGAGAATATTTTCGATCTGTTCTCCGAGACGGTCATGCTTCGCGATGTTCACTGTTTCACACCCAAAGCTTTCCGCCTGTTTCAGTCTGTCTTCTTTCATGTCTCCAACAATAACTCTTGAAGCTCCGAGCAGCTGAGCAGAATGCGCAGCTGCCAGACCGACTGGTCCTGCACCTGCGACATATACTGTAGAGCCTGTTCTGACACCGGCAGTGTATGCCCCGTGATAACCTGTCGGGAATATATCCGACAGCATCGTTAAATCGAGAATCTTT
>JBQDHL010000081.1:0-7260 GCA_052093725.1 Jeotgalicoccus sp.
GATTGATAAAGCTGACACTGTTGTTACTGAAGATATTCAGACACCTGAAGTAATTATGGAAGGCCAGGCAAATGAAGTTGAAGAAAACATTACTCTCGACCGCCTTGCTAAGATTAACGAAGAGCTTTTAGAATATCCTGAAGAATTTACACCTCTTAAAAAGTTAAACAACGTTTTATCAAGACGTAAAAAACCATTTGAAGATGACACGGCTCTTATCGACTGGGCACACGCGGAAGCACTTGCATTCGCAACGATTAACCAGGACGGCACACCGATCCGTTTCACAGGTGAAGATGCAGAACGCGGAACGTTCGCACACCGCCATGCAGTACTGCATGATCCTGAAACAGGCAAGAAACACACGCCGCTGCACAATATCAGCGACGCTGAAGCTTCATTTGAGCTGTACAACTCGCCGTTAACAGAAATGGCAGTCGTTGCTTACGAGTACGGCTATAACGTTGAGAACAACAGCGCATTAACGATTTGGGAAGCACAGTACGGAGACTTTGCAAACATGGCTCAGCCAATTTTTGATGTCTTCATGTCATCTGCACATTCCAAGTGGGGCGAAAGAACAGCATTAACGCTTCTTTTACCGCACGCGCAGGAAGGTCAGGGACCTGAGCACTCATCGGCACGTCTCGAGAGATATTTACAGTTATGTGCTGAAAACAACATGACAGTCGTTAACTTATCGAGCAGTGCGAACTACTTCCACCTGTTAAGACGTCAGGCGAAGTACTTAAACACTGAGAAAATGCGTCCGTTAGTCGTTATGTCACCGAAAAGTCTGCTGCGTAATACAACAGCAAGTCAGCCGATAAGTGAATTTGTGACAAATCAGTTCCACGAAATTATCGTGCCTGAATACAAGAAATCAAAAGTTAAGACAGTCGTCATTGCGAGTGGTAAAGTAGCAGTAGACTTGCTTGAAACACAGGCTAAACAAGAAACTCCAAACGATGAAGTAATGGTTGTCAGACTGGAACAGCTCTACCCGTTCCCGGCTGAAGCAATTAAAGAAGTATTTGATGATATTACAAGCCTGAAAGAAGTTCGCTTCGTCCAGGAAGAACCACAAAACCAAGGTTCATATCATTTCGCACTGCCGTACCTGCTCGATATCGTACCGGCTAAAGCTGACCTTAACTATATCGGCAGAAAACCGAGCGCTTCGACTTCTGAAGGCAACGGCGGTTCATACAAACTTGTTCAGAAAAATATTATAGAAAAAGCTTTAAAATAATAGGGGGTAAATTATAAAATGGCTGAAATTATCGTGCCTGAATTAGCAGAATCAATTACAGAAGGAACAATCTCTACATGGTTTAAACAAGTAGGAGACACAGTTGAAAAGGGCGAGAACGTACTCGAACTTGAAACTGATAAAGTGAACGTTGAAATCGTCAGCGAAGAAGCAGGCGTTATTTCTGAACTTAAAGCTGAAGAAGGCGACACTGTTGAAGTAGGACAAGTTATCGCTGTAATCGGTGAAGGCGGCGGCGCTCCTGCTGCTAAGAAAGAAGAAGCTTCTGAAGCTAAAACTGAAGAAACTAAAGCTGAAGCACCTGCAGCTCCTGCTGAAGAAGACGAAAGCGACGCACTTGTTGTTGCAACGCCTTCAGCTAGAAAACTTGCACGTGAAAAAGGGATTAAAATTTCAGACATCAACCCGTCTGATCCACGCGGATTAGTACGCAGTCAGGATGTTGAAAACCACGGCAACGCTCCTAAAGCAGAAGCTAAAAAAGAAGAGCCGAAAAAAGCAGCACCAGCTCAAAATGCTGCACCTGAAAAACCGGTTAGACGCGAAAAAATGTCACGCCGCAGACAGACAATTGCTAAACGTCTTCTTGACGTATCGCAAAACACTGCAATGCTGACAACGTTTAACGAAATTGACATGACTAACGTTATGGAACTTAGAAAACGTAAGAAAGAAAGCTTCCAGGAACGCAATGACGGTACAAGACTTGGCTTTATGTCATTCTTTACTAAAGCTGCAACAGCTGCATTACGTAAATATCCGGCAGTTAACGCTGAAATCGACGGCTCGGACTTTATCTTCAAAGAGTTCTTTGACATTTCGATTGCAGTATCTACTGATGAAGGTTTAGTTGTACCGGTTGTCCGTAACACAGACCGTAAAACATTCGCTGAAATTGAAAATGATATTGCAGGCCTTGCTAAGAAAGCAAAAGATAAAAAATTATCACTTGACGATATGGCAGGCGGATCGTTCACAATTACTAACGGCGGTGTATTCGGTTCATTAATGTCAACACCGATTATCAACGGTACGCAGGCTGCAATTTTAGGTATGCACACGATTCAAAAACGTCCCGTAGCAGTAGGCGACGATATTGAAATTCGTCCTATGATGTACATTGCATTAAGCTATGACCACAGAATTATCGACGGTGCTGAATCAGTCGGCTTCCTTAAGACTATTAAAGAGTTAATTGAGAACCCTGAAGATTTACTATTAGAAGGTTAAATTTAAAACAATTTAATAAGATAAAGGTATCCTCGTGATACCTTTTCTTTTTTACTTAGGAGGAAATATTATGCTTCAAAATGAATGGGAAAATAACAATATTAAAACTGTTACAGTGAAACATACTGATGCTACAAAGTTCAAAGTGTCTGACATGCTTACTGTCGGCAAGAAATATACAGTAGTGAATGAAACAGAAGAGTATATCTTTGTTAAAGATAACTCAGGAAAAGTAGGCGGGTTTTACAAAACTTATTTTTTATAAGTTAAATGTCAGATAATTTCAAATATTTGTAGATTTTTATGCCGTTGTGGTGTAATATTATTTGCATACTAATTATTTATTAAGAAGAGGCGATATCCATGAGTACAAAACAAGTCATAATGGTAGGGTTCACTTTATTTGCCATGTTCTTCGGAGCAGGTAACTTAATATTCCCGCCAGCGCTCGGATTCGAGAGCGGAGAATACTTCTGGACTGCAATTCTTGCATTCGTCCTTACAGGGGTAGGTCTTCCTTTAATCGGAGTTATCGTAGGATCAATTTCTAAAGATGGATATAAAGAGTCTCTTAAAAATATTCATCCTGCATTCGGAGTAGTATTCCTGGTCGCTATTTACTTAACGATCGGACCGTTCTTTGCAATACCAAGAACAGCAACAACTGCTTATGAAATGGCTGTCGTGCCATTCTTAAGTGAAAACACCGGCGTCTGGTTACTGGTTTTTTCATTAGCATTTTTTATCGTTGTCTTTCTTTTAAGTATAAAACCGGGAACTTTAGTTAACACTATCGGGCAGGTACTTACACCGCTCTTACTTATCGGAATTCTGCTCTTAATCATCGTTGCAGGGATTGCTTATTTCAGCAACTCAATCAACCCGACAGCAGCAACGTTCCAGGATACTTCACCGTTTACAATCGGCTTTACTGAAGGATACTTAACGATGGACGCGATTGCAGCAATTGCATTCAGTGTTCTCGTACTTAACTCAATCAGACAGCTTGGTATTACTAACCGCCGTGATTTACTTATCGGCACAATCAAGTCTGCATTACTTGCAGCTGTACTGCTTGGATCTATCTACATCTCACTTGGGTGGTTAGCAAACCGTGTAGACCTTGGCGGCGCTATAGTAGATGATCAGAACTTAGGAACATTCTTACTGACTTACATGAGCAGTGATGTGTTCGGCATCTTCGGACCAATTTTACTTGGTGTGATTGTGTTCCTTGCATGTATTACGACAGGTACTGGACTTATCGTTTCAGTATCAGAGTACTTCAACAGCATTCTGCCTAAAGTACCATACAAACTTTGGGTTGTTGTATTTACATTAATCTCGTTCGGCCTTGCAAATCAGGGACTGGACCAGGTTATCTCAACAAGTGTACCGATACTGTCAGTCATCTATCCGATCGCAATGACAACTGTAGTACTCTTAGTCGTGACATATTTCATTCCCTCACCAAGACTGAGCCTGCAGATTCCGGTATATGTAGTGACAGCGTTATCTATCCTGGCTGTTCTTCACAGAAATGGCTGGATGGAATTTAACTTCTTAGAATCGCTACCGTTATTCAGCTACAGCTTTGAGTGGATTCCATTTATGGTTGTAGGCTATATCCTTGGCTACTTAATCGGAATGAAGAAACCGAGAGTAGAATATTCGTAAAGATTAAACAGAAGCCACTTTCCCGGCTGGGAGAGTGGCTTTTTTGTGAGTAGAATATTTAATGAGACTTGCGTATGGGGTTTTTGAACACTATACTGACTCTCATGCATACGCAAATGGAAATACATTCCTATGAGGACTCTTTCATGTATATGCATGAAGGTATTCATAGTCATGAGCACTGTTCATGACTATGATTGACAGGATGCGTCTATATGAGATGCCGTCATGACTATGAAAAATCAAATGCATAGGCATGAACTACAATTATTACTTCAAAATATTAGTTATCGGTTCGATGAAGGACTCACATCAGGTCAAATAACTCTATTCATCCCTAAGAGCGCCAAATTAACGTCATAAACCTCACAAAAAATGAGCTCTCTGTTATTAGCAGAGAGCTCATTCCATATTTCTATTAGTATCTGTGTTTATCTTTAATTTGCAGGAGTCGTTCTTTAAGTTCTTTCTCCATCGTTACGAGTTCTGCTTCTGCAGATTTACGCTTCTGTGAACCTTCAGATTGAATTCTAAGTGTTTCCTCAATTGTTGTTACCAGGTTCTCCTGAGTAATTTTCAGCGTCTCGATATCGACAATACCGCGTTCATTTTCAGTCGCAGTTCTTAATGAGTTCTGTTTCAGCATCTCACTGTTTTTCGTTAACAGTTCATTTGTCGTATTCGTTACTTCCTTCTGAGCTTTAGATGCCGATTCCTGACGGAGCAGGGTAAGGGCAATTGCCATCTGGTTTTTCCATAATGGAATACTCGTTAAAATTGAACTCTGGATTTTTTCAGCCAGTGTCTGGTTAATATTTTGAATCATACGAATCTGCGGTGCTGACTGCAATGTAATCTGTCTCGACAGTTTTAAGTCATGTACACGCTTCTCAAGACGATTAATGTACTGAATCATATCATTAACATCCTGCACGTCCATCTGATTGCTTGAAGAGTCTGCTTCAGCTTTTAAGCGGGGCAGTGTTTCGTTCTCAAGTTCTTCCTTCTTAAGGTCAGCGGCTGCAATGTAAATGTTAATTGCATCGAAATAATCCTTATTCTGGTTGTAAAGTCCGTCGAGCATATTCACATCTTTAATGAGTACTTCTTTTGCGTGTTCAAGCTGAATTGAAATACGATCGACCTGCGAAGCGATACTCTGATGCTTCGAGATCATTTCGTTAACAGAACGTTTAGCACGTCCGAATATGCGCTTGAATATATTACTTTTCTCATTAGTCAGTTCTTCAGGATCGATTTCTTTTAGTTTCTTCATCAGACTTTCTAATGTTTCACCGATTGGTCCAACATCTTTTGACTGGACTTCGTTCAGCATCTGATGTGAAAATTTCGACATTGCCTGCTGAGCATTCGCACCGTAGGTAATCAATGCATCATTGTCCAGCGGTTCAATTTTATCTTTAATTTCACGAATCGATTTAAGGTCCGCCTCACTGAACTGTTCTTTGTAAGTCGTGAGCATTTCGCTGTCCTTCGGTCTGTTCTGTGCAGCTTCTTCCGGCTGCAGTATTAAATTTTCGTCAGTGTCACTCATTTCTTTAAATGGATCCATAAGCAGTTCATCTTTTACATTTCTATCTTCAGCCATTTCTTTCACCCCGATGTACTTTTTCTGTTTCTTTTTCAGTGTTTCGTTTCTTATGCAAATTCACTTTTTCTTTACCAAGTTTATTACCAAGCTGTGCCTGGCGTCTTTTCGCACGCGCGGAATTCATCTTAATCAAATCACGCTCGACGTTTAAATCCTGATAGCTTCCGTGGTTCATATGGGACAGGTTCGACTGCAATGTACGCTTTAATTCTAACATTGATAAACGCGTCTCGTGCAGCTGAAGGCGCTCTTCTTTAGTCTTACCCGGCATTTTGTACAGATAAAGATATTTTTCAATCGTATTCACAGCTGTCTCGAGATTAGAGTGGAAAAACTGCTGCACGCTGTAAAACTGTCTCGGATCCTCTTCAACAGATGAAATAATCGTTTTAACGATCCGGTTAATATCGAATATCATCTTCGCATCTTTTATCGATCTGATATTCATATAGCTGGAACGCAAACGATTCGTATGCTCCTTCGCCTGAGCGAGCTGTTCTTTTATATATTTGTACTCACTGTTCGTGAGTTTCAACTTTTCTAAATGCTTACTATGTGAAATACGCTGGGCGGGCAGGTAAGATGCACTAAAACCGCCGATACCGACAATGACGTCTAAAAACATATGAATATCGAATACGTTAGACGACAGGGCCCATACGACGAGGCCGGCCGGTACAGCAATCACAGAAGCAATGAAATGTGAATAATTATTCTTCATTGTTCAAAACCCCTTAGTATATATGTGGCTATTTATTGTAATTATAAAGCGTTATGTTTGATAATGCTAATTATACGCGTTTATAATAATGAATAATATCGGCTAGGGAATGGAGTTTTAAACATGTATGAAGTCGTGATTGTTAAAGCAGATTATGAAGGTTGGTGGCTCTTCGACGATTGGCAGGAAGACATTATCAGCAGGCATCAGTTTAACAGCATTGCCGCAATGACATCGGGCTACAATGCAATAATAGATCAAATGAAAAGTGAATATAATAGCTATGTACAGGGTAAATATGAATTATACGCATTCTTTAACGCATGCGAAATAGAATTTTGTGAAGAATGTGATGAAGACCTCCAAATATACTACACGCCGATAATGACACAAGATAATGAATTTTATAAAAAATGATGAAAAACATGTGTAAAGGATAGAAAACGTCACGGAATCGTTGGAAATCAACTTGCAATATAAGTGAATATATCGTATAATACGAATCATCAGTAAGTTCTTCTTATTGATAATTTACGTCTTTTGGAGGATTTTATTAATGAAACAAGGTACAGTGAAATGGTTTAACGCAGAAAAAGGTTTTGGCTTCATCGAAATTGAAGGAGAAAACGATGTATTCGTACACTTCTCAGCAATCGACCAAGAAGGCTACAAGTCTCTTGAAGAAGGACAAGCAGTTGAATTTGAAGTAGTTGAAGGCGACCGCGGTCCTCAAGCTGCAAACGTTGC
>JBQDHL010000082.1:0-7230 GCA_052093725.1 Jeotgalicoccus sp.
CTCTTTTGCAGTACAGCGGCTTGTGATGACTGTGAATGAATCGACAATACAAGCTCCATAATCTGCTTTAAATTATTCAATGTGACCATTTGATTATTAATTTTAATTAAACTTTTACTGCTGGCCATCACTTCGCGGCGGACGATATATAATTCGTCTTCCTGGATACCCAGCGAATTAAGCATACTGCTGAGTTTATCATTGATGGGAAAATCAAAAACACCCTCAATGACAGCGCCGCTGCTTCCGTAACGAATATCGTCTGCGGATGCGCGGCGCCCTACTAAATAGCTGATGGCTTCTATAATTTTTGATTTACCTGCACCTGATTCTCCGGTAAATACAGTCATTCCTCTGGAAAAATCCAATTCAATATTTTCAAGTACGGCAAAATTCTGCACACTTAATCTGAGCAGCACATTAAACACCCCAGTTAAATAAGATTAAAAATACGATCTTTAATTAATTGCTGTGATTCTTCGTTGCGGCAAATTAACAGACATGTATCGTCTCCGCATATCGTACCGACAACTTCTTCCCATTCAAGCTGGTCGATAATCGCACCGATTGACTGTGCGTTACCGGGTAATGTTTTTAAGACGAGCAGGTTCTCTGTAAAGTCCAGTTTAACAAAACTGTCCATCAGATAGCGCCCGAGCTTTTCAAGAGGATGGTACTGCCTGTCTTTTGGCATGCTGTATACATATTCCCCGCCTGGTGATGGTACTTTAATAAGCTGCAGTTCTTTAATATCTCTTGAAACTGTTGCCTGTGTCACATTGAATTTATGATCGATAAGCTTGTCGACAAGTTCTTCCTGTGTTTCAATACGGTTATTTGTAATGATTTCTCTGATTTTAATTTGTCTTATTGATTTATTAGACATTAAAATCCCCCCTTTATAAATGAATTGCTGAATATTTATTCATTATACTATCATACAGCATTCCAATTGCATAGCAAAAACAAAAGACATCAACCGTATACAACGGTTTTGATGTCTTTGTCTGTTAATGCATATTCACTTTCTTCGCTTGTCAGATAGAATAAATATTCTATGTTGCCTTTAGTTCCAGTAATCGGTGAACGCTCAATTGCTGAGATATTTAAACCGAGTAATTCGCATTCTTTCAGGACGCGCTGAATTACATGGTAATGCGTATCCGGGTTCGTAATAATCCCGCTTTCTTCACGTTCTTCCAAATAACTTTCAAATTGCGGCTTAATTAAAGCTGCAATTTGAATATTGTGGCTGAACAGCGATTCTATATGACGGAGTATCGGAACGATTGATGTAAATGACACATCAATCGAAATGACATCCGGCAGAGGATTGAAATTTTCGATAACCGTTTCTTTAAAATTCGTCTGCTCCATCACAGTGATCCGTTCGTCAATTCTTAACTGGTAAGCGAGCTGATTTGTGCCGACATCAACTGCATAGACGTGTTTCGCGCCGTGCTGCAGTGCGCAGTCTGTGAAACCGCCTGTTGATGAGCCGATATCAAGCATCACTTTATCAGTTACATCGAGACCGAATGAATCAATGGCATGTTTTAATTTCAAGCCGCCGCGTGAGACAAACTGTTTCACATTTTTAAATCTGACGTGTGCTTTTTCAGGTACGATTTTATCAGAAGCTTTATATACAGGTTCGTTATTATTCAGCACTTTGCCTGCCATGATTAATTTTTTTATATCATCAATTGATCCAACATTGAAATGCTCAAAAATATATTCATCGATTCGTATTTTCTTCATGAAGTGCCCCTGTCAGTTTCTTAGTACGCAGTACAATATTCTCAGCAGTAATGCCGATATCGCGGAGTAATAGATCGACATCACCGTGTTCGATATATTCATTATTGATACCGAGACGCTGAATTTTATTAGTATATAATTCATCATTCATATAAGTGGAAATCATGCTGCCGAGTCCGCCCGTAAGCATTGCTTCTTCAATAACAAATACAGGTATCCCGCTCTCTCCGAGTGAATTGAGCATAGTGTTATCGAGCGGCTTAATAAAGCGCGCATTAATAATCTTAACTTCAATACCTTCTTTAGCGAGTGAGTCCGCTGCTTCGATTACTGTCTGCAGTGTTGGACCGTATGAAACTAATGCTGCATCCGTTCCTTCACGGAGTACTTCCCAGCTGCCGATTTTAAGCGGCTCACGGTTTTCTTCCATATCGATACCAAGTACGTTGCCGCGAGGGTAACGAATCGCCATCGGTCCGGGAGTTTCAAATGATAAATCAATCATCATTTCAGCTTCTTTTTCATCTCTCGGCATCATTAAAGTGATGTTTGGAAGAGGCGCAATAAAGCTGATATCGAATACACCCTGGTGAGTTTCTCCGTCTGCACCGACAAGACCGCTGCGGTCTATACCTAAAAGAACGTCGAGATTCTGTCTGTCGACGTCATGCAGAAGCTGATCGTAACCGCGCTGCAGAAATGTAGAATAGATTGCAAGATACGGTTTCATACCTGCTGCTGCCATGCCTGCTGACATTGTGACCGCGTGCTGTTCAGCAATACCGGTATCAAAGAAACGATTAGGCAGTTCATTCTGGAATTTAGTCAGCTTGCTGCCGACAGGCATTGCCGGTGTCATAGCAACAATCGTCTCATCTTTATGAGCACGATCTAATACAGTATTAGACATAAATGCACTCCAGGATTCGGTTTTCTTCATACCCAGTACTTCACCGGTATCAATTTTATATGGTCCAAGACCATGCCAGATACCGAGTTTGTCGTGCTCTGCCGGGTGATAACCTTTACCTTTTTTCGTAATGACGTGAATAATCACGGGACCATTATATTCTTTGGATGTTTTTATTGCGGCGCCGAGGTCTTCAAAATTATGACCGTCGACCGGCCCAATATATTTAATGCCGAGCTCTTCAAAGAAAATGCCGTCGACAAACATATACTTCGTACTGTCTTTAAAACGGTCTGCAAGATCCCTGAGTGTTGAGCCGACTTGCGGTACGCGTTCGATAAACCCTTCAGCACCGTGTTTAAACTTGTTGTACTGAGTGTTTGTTCTCATACGTCCGAGCATATTGTGAAGCGCGCCGACGTTCGGTGCGATACTCATCTCGTTATCGTTTAAAATAATCGTCATATTCGTCTTATCACTGCCGATATGGTTCAGTGCTTCAAGCGCCATTCCACCTGTCAGTGCACCGTCGCCTATAATCGGCACAACGTGATTTTTTTCACCTTTAATATCACGCGCTTTTGCGAATCCCATTGCTGCAGAAAGCGACGTTGATGAATGGCCTGCTTCCCATACATCGTGTTCACTTTCGCGCATTTTAGGGAATCCGCATAACCCTTTATATTGTCTGAGCGTTTTAAAATCCGCACTTCTGCCTGTTAATATTTTGTGTATATATGCCTGGTGTCCTACATCGAAAATCAGTTTATCGGTCGGGGAATCAAAGTACTTATGAAGTGCGATTGTCAATTCAACAACACCTAAGTTTGCTCCGATGTGGCCGCCTGTTACTGCACATGACTCGATGAGAAATTCTCTTATGTCACTTGCTAGCTGTACGAGCTCTTCTTCATTTGAGTTTTTCAAAAATGATGGCTCGTCAATACTATATATATTCATATAGCAACCACCTTTAATTTTACTATTAATAATTATAACACTATACTGTTCTGACGAAAAAGAAAAATGATAATCCATACTGACATATGAATTATCATTGGTCTCTTTCAGCAAACATCTGAACGATTTTACGTAATCCCGCTGTCTTTATGAATTCATCCAGGCTGTTCAGTATGCTGTATGCTTCTTCTTCTTTTTTCTGCAATGCTGCTTTGGCACCTTCAAGCCCCAGTTCGCTGACGTAGGTTACTTTGCCTTTTTTTACATCACTGCCTATGTTTTTACCGGTAATTTCCGGATTGCCTTCGATGTCTAAAATATCATCTTTAATCTGGAATAAGACTCCGATGATTTCACTGAATTTTTCTAAACTGTCAGTGACTTCAGCTGTGGATTCTGCAATAATACACGCTGCAGTTACAGGTGCTTTTATGAGTGCGCCGGTTTTATAAGCGTGAATCGTTTCCAGTTCTTTGAGTGATGTCGGACGCTTTTCAGCCTCTATATCGAGCATCTGACCGCTGATCATACCGGACTGTCCGCTTGCAGAAGCAATCGTTTCAACTAGTTTAATTCTAACTTCTGCAGATAGTTCATTATCTTTAGCAATTACATTAAAACTTTCATTAAGGAGATTGTCACCTGCAAGAATTGCCGCTGCGTCACCGAAAACAATATGGTTTGTCGGTTTTCCGCGTCTTAAATCATCGTTGTCCATTGCCGGCAAATCATCGTGAATAAGAGAATACGTATGAATCATCTCTATCGCAGATGCCGTACTTATACCTTTTGAAACATCCGTTTTAAGCGCTTCGAGAACAGTGAATAACAGCAGTGGACGAAGTCCCTTGCCGCCGGCTTCAACGGAATATTTACTCGCTTCGTAAATCGTATCAGAATGCTGATACGTTTTCAGATGCGCTAATATATGAGATTTCACTTTATCGATGTACGATATATTATTCTCCATCGTTATCAGTGTCCTTATTGAGCTCTTCTACTTTCAACTCTGCGTTTTTCAGTATATTGTCGCACTCATGTGAAAGCTTAATGCCTTCCTGATAAAGTTCCAGCGACTTTTCAAGGGATACTTCCTCTTCATCGAGTGATTTAACGATTGTTTCCAATCTCGTCATTTTCATTTCAAAAGTCTGATCATTTTTAGTCATCTGTATTCACCTCTGTCACTTTAGCGCTGACTGTGCCTGAATTAAATGATGTTTCAATAACATCGCCAACATTTAAGTTTTTTGCTTCCGTTACTATTTTATTATTAAACGTCGTATAAGAATAGCCTCTTTTTAATATTTGTACCGGGCTGACTGATTCCAGCACGTTAATATTACTGCCGAGACGTTCTGTCTTCTGAGTGATTACTGCTTTCATCCGGCGTTTAAGTTCATTTTCAATTCTGAGGAGCTCTTCCTGAGAATTCCTGATATGAGGCGCCGGATTATTATAAGACAGCCCTGACATGTGCTTATTAAGCATATGTCTGTTCTCTGAAAGTGATAACGACATATGATTTTCAATAGTCACAGTTAAATCACGCAGACGTTCTGTCTGTTCTGTATATAATAAATTTGGATTTTTAAATTTGTAGTAATTTGATAAGTTTTCCAGCTGTTTACGAGAACGGTCGATTTTAGACATAATCAAATTATCCGACTGTCTGTGCAGCTCTCCCAAACGGAGCTGTAAATCTCTGATGTTCGGTACAGCTTGTTCAGCTGCAGCTGTCGGCGTCGGGGCACGGAGATCACTAACGTAATCTACAAGAGTAATATCAGTCTCATGACCGACACCTGTAATTATCGGTGTACTCATATTAAATACAGCGAGTGCGACTTCCAGTTCGTTAAACGTCCACAAATCTTCAATAGAACCGCCGCCGCGGGCAAGGATTACAGTATCAGCACCGAGCTTGTCAGCACGGTTAAGATTAGTCAGCACGCTTTCTTGACTGCGGGCACCCTGTACGTATGTATTTAATAACGTCACCTTAACGAGCGGATATCTGCGGGTTAAAGTAGTAATCATATCTTTTAGCGCTGCGCTCGTACTCGATGACACAATGGCGATATGTTCCGGAAAAACAGGAATCGGTTTTTTATGCTCTGGATTCAAATAGCCTTTTTTCTTTAGCAGCTCTTTGTTTTGTTCGAGTTTTAAAAACAGCTGGCCAACACCGTCAATTTGCATTTCTTTTACATAAATCTGGTACTGTCCACGAGCTTCGTACAGAGTAATATTCCCAGCGAGAAGAACATTCTGTCCCTCTTCGGGTTTGAAATTGAGCTTCTCGGCATCGTATCTGAACATGACCGCACTGATGACAGATTTGTCATCTTTTATAGAAAAATATATGTGGCCGTTCGTATGATGTTTCACATTCGACAGCTCACCTTTAAGAAAGACCCGTTGCAAGTACGGGTCTTTTTCAAATTTATATTTAATATATTTTGTTAAGGACTGAACTGATAAATACTTTGTACTATCCATTTTTACCTAACCTTCATTCTGCACGGCAAAGTTCTTTAATACCCCGTTAACGAAACGATGGCTGTCTTTGTCACCGTAATTTTTTGCGAGTTTAATTGCTTCATCAATAACAACTTTTACAGGTGCACCGTGACTTTGCAATTCACTAACCGCAAGGCGTAAAATATTTCTTTCTACTTTTGATATACGTTCAATCGTATAACCTGTTAAGTAACGGCTGATTTCATCATTTACTGTTTCCTGGTTGTGAATATAGTAATCGACTATCGATTTAACAAATGTTTCAGTCTGATATACTTCATAGAAACGGGTATCTTTAAGATCTACGACGTTTTTATCTACTTGGAATAACAGCTGAAATGCTTTCTTACGTTGTTCATGTCTTTTCATGCTTACACCTAAACCTATCTATTAACTTATTTAATAATATTGACGATGTGCACGTTAGTTTCGTTAACTGTGACCTCGAGCATATCATTTACAGCTTGTTTAACGTTTTCCTGAATACGTTCAGCTACACTGTGAACGTTTCGGTCAGTCGATAATACGACGTAAATCGCAATGTGAATCTGATCATCTTTAGTTTCGACTTTAACACCGCGACCGCGGAATTTCTTCCCAATCTTTTCGATATTACCACTGGCAAAATTATTTTGCAATGAGTGAACGCCTTTAGTTTCCTCAACCGCAATACTTGCGATTACTTCAATGACCTCACTCGATATTTTAATGCTGCCCAAATTTGTCTTATGATTTTGTAAAATCATACAATCACCTCACTGTTTTATTATATCACGTGATGCAGGTAATATTAAATGGTTTGCTGAATGGATTGATAAACATTTGAGACTGTTTAAAAAACTTGAAAACCACTGTTTTTTATTACTTTAAATATATGTCTATTTGCCTGTTTAGTCAATAAGATGCGTAATCCTGCGCAATTATTTTTGTTTGATGTTCTATCTCACCAATGAGCAGGTTTCATGTCAGAGATAACGGCTTATCTCACCAATGAGCAGGTTTCATGTCAGAGATAACGGCTTATCTCACCAATGAGCAGGTTTCATGTCAGAGATAACGGCTTATCTCACCAATGA
>JBQDHL010000083.1:0-7140 GCA_052093725.1 Jeotgalicoccus sp.
TGTAGTAAGTTTCTTTTTCAATGTCATTGTACAACCTCCGGTTATCTTATTTAATCTAATACTACCATGGTAAACTATACTGACAAACATATTTTAAAGAACGGAGAAAGATGATGATAGTAACAACCGGCGGACGGTATAATGAATATACATTACAAAAAGCGAAAGGTATCGCTATGCGTTATGAACTGGACTTTATAATGCGTAAAAAGCTTTCTGTTAAAGAGATTAAGGACCGTTATAACGACAGTGTATTAGTAGCTGGGAACGACGAAATCAGCATCACGCCGCTGTCAGGGACTGATGCTGTAAAATACCATCCGAACTTCTCAATGGTCCGGTCTAAAAGATTATTAAATAATGAGAATGACGCTTTAGTAGATGCAGCAGAACTGAAATCGGGAATGTCATTTTTAGACTGTACAATGGGTCTCGCGGCAGACAGTGTAATCGCAAGTCTGGCGGTCGGAAATTCAGGACAAGTGACAGCATTAGAACAAAGCTTTATATTATATTTACTGGCAAAAGAAGGACTCGCTTCATATGATACAAATATAAAAATGATAAACGATGCGATGAAGAGTATTGAAATAGTAAATCAAAATCATACAGACTATTTAAAAAAATTACCGGATAACAGTTTTGATATTGTTTACTTTGATCCAATGTTCGATGAAGAAATTATTGATTCACAAAGTTTAAGATTAATAACGGAAGTGACTCACACTGATACATTGTCACAGACAGCGATAGATGAAGCGAAACGTGTTGCAGCAAAAAAAGTAGTGCTGAAAGATCATTTCAGAAGCAGCAGATTTGAACAATTCGGGTTTGAGCAGCAAGTTAGAAAAACGAGCAAAGTTCATTACGGTGTTATTAGGACAGATTTTGAAGTTGACCAATAGATAATAATATTTTATAGTATAGATAACTGAATAAGAAGTTCTCTAGGGTTCCGTTAAACTATTTAAGTCTGGACCGAGAGAGAACGCTGGGACGAGTTCCAGTACACGGAAGGACAAAAGCCTGGGAGAGTAACGAAAGTTATTCTTCCGGGTTTTTTTATTCTCAATTCTTATAAATTTAATTAAATAGGAGAATAATTTATGTGGTTATTGGTTATTATTGCAGCAATGTTTGAAATAGGATGGGCAACAGGACTTAAGTACGCGGACACCGGATTTGAATGGGTACTCACAGTTATTGCAATTGTCTTCAGTTTCGGACTGCTTGTATATGTCTCTACGAAAATGCCTGCGAGTACAGTGTACGCGGTATTTGTTGGAATCGGTGCGGTAGGTACAGTGCTCGTAGATATTATTGTCTTTGATGGTGCGTTTAATATCGGAATTATTATATTTGTGGCACTGCTCGTATTCGGAGTTATCGGACTTAAAACAGTGACGGATCATGAGGAGGGTGCTAAATGAGCTGGCTTATATTAATACTTGCTGGTCTGATGGAAGTTGCAGGAGTAACAGGAATGTCCTTAATCGGTCAGGGTAAGAAACTAAGCGGGTGGCTGACACTTCTCATTGGATTCCCAATCAGTCTGGCACTGCTCGGTATGGCGATGGAAACCATACCTCTCGGTGTTGCATATGCAGTATGGACTGGAATTGGTACAGTTGGCAGTGCGTTAATTGGAATTATCTTTTATAAAGAATCAGCAAGCTATAAACGTGTGATGTACTTGTCATTTATTGTAATTGCAGTGATTGGACTGCGTTTAGTAACGGGATAAAAAAACTGGAGATCTAGTCTCCAGTTTCTATTTCTTCAAGAAGGTTTTTAGCATAAACAAGCCCAAGACCTGTTTCTTCTCTTATATACTTAATAATTTGAACATCAGTTTTGCCTGCAGCATCCATACTTCTAACGGTACTGGACAGATCTGGATTTTGTATCGCTTTTCTGAAAGCTGCTTGCTGAAGCTTTTTGTTGCTGTTACTTAAGCCTAAAATAATAATTCCAGCAATAATGATAATTATAAAAGAAGAAATGATGAACCCTCCAATATTTATTTGAATCAATCCACTATATCAAACTGAAATAAAAAATGCATCATCACTTCTACGGTATAGTATGATTATTTTAACCTGAGGTTTCACATGAAACATAATAAACAGCATAAAAAACCGTCTGCATAAATTATATGCAGACGGTTTTTTATTAATCCTGTTTAAATACGCTTGTACTGTGTTTCGGTTGTACGCGGGATTTTGGATCGTAAGATGATTTAGCGTATGAAATTGCAACCGGTGCTTCACCGAATCCTGTTGCAATGAGTTTAACTTTACCTTCAAACGTTGTGATATCACCCGCAGCAAAGATACCCGGGATATTCGTTTCCATATGTGGGCTAACTTTTATTGAGTTTTTTTCAAGCTCAAGGCCCCATTCTTTTAATGGTCCGAGTGATGAGATATTACCGAAGTTAACAATCAGCTGATCTGCTTTAATGACTTCTTCCGTACCGTCTTTTGCAGTCAGTACAAGTTCTTCTATTTGTCCGTTGTCACCTTTAATTTCAGTAACATTCAGTGATGTTTTAACATTAACAGGAGAGTCCATTACTTGCTGAACGCTGGTTTCATGTGCTGTGAAGCGCTCGCGTCTGTGTATCAGCGTGACTGATTTAGCCAGCTCCTGAAGCATCAGCGACCAGTCGAGGGCTGAGTCTCCGCCGCCTAGTATGACAACGTCCTTATCTCTGAACTTCTCAAGGTCTCTTACTGCGTATTGAAGCGAAGTGCCTTCAAAATCTCGTTCGCTGTCTAGACCGATCTTACGAGGCTGGAATGCACCCACTCCTGCAGTGATTAAAATTGTTCTTGTAAGGTATTCACCTTTATCAGTTTTCAAAATAAAGTGATCGTCTTCGCGCTCATATGATTGCACTGTTTCTCCAAGATGGAGTTCAGGATCAGCATACTGTGCCTGTGTCACCAGGTTAGATACTAAATCTTTTGCCAGGATTTTTGGGAAGCCGCCGACGTCGTAAATATATTTATCCGGATACAACTCCGTTAATTGTCCGCCGAGTTCAGGCAGACTATCTATCAGCCTTACAGACATTTGTCTCATGCCTGCATAAAAAGTAGAGAATAAACCAGTAGGACCTCCACCGATTATCGTTACATCTACAATTTCGTCTTTCATGAATATAACCCTCCAGTAATATACGAAAAATGTTTTTATATTTTCATTCCATTAAACATTATTACACAAGGCGGAGTAAAAATAAAAGTGTTTGGCATGCTGTAACGTCGCTGTAACGCGTAATTCAGACTTTCGAATGACGTTACTGAGTCCGCGGGTCACGCCAGAAAAACACAGTAATGAGAAATCCGATGACAAGAACTATCGCACTGAAGTAGTAAGGGTAGTCCAGATTCATATCAAACAGTATACCAGCAATAACTGGTCCGATTACATTGGCGAGTGAAGTAAAGAACGAGTTCATCCCGCCTGCAAAGCCCTGGTTATTACCTGCAATGTGTGACAGAAACGTTGTAACTGCTGGTCGTACCAGATCAAAACCGATGAAGATAATAAAGGCAATTGCCATAACGGCCCAGTAAGATTCTAAAAATGTAATCGCAAATACGAGTATCGCTGTATATATAATAGACACTCTTATTATATTCAGTTCACCGTAACGTCGTGTCAGCGGTTCGAATAGAACAATTTGTGCAAATGTACCGATGATTGCACCGCCTGCGATTGCGATTGCGATATCCGCCGGTGTGAATCCAAGTTTACGGTCGAAGTATAAACTGAAGAAGGATTCGAATGCCGCAAGGCCGAATGACGAGACAAATATAACGAGAAACGCAATGAAAAATATCGGTGTAAAGATTTTTTTGAAGTTACCAGTTGTCACTTCAGTTTTATCAGCAGCGACTTCTGTGACTTTTTCAGGTTCATTTAACATAAAGATAGATAAAATTGCACTGATTAAACCGAGCACCGCGGCGATGAAAAATGGCAGGCGGGTGGCAATTTCAGCCAGTACACCACCAATTCCAGGTCCAATAATGAAACCAAAGTTAATTGCGGCAGTCATGTAGCCGAGTGAACGCGCCCGGTTTTTATTAGTTGTGATATCGACGATGAATGCTGTAACAGCAGGCATAATAAATGCGCCGGCCAGACCGCCGAGCATGCGCGACAGAAACAGGACTTCAATCGTTTCTCCCAAACCGAATAACAATTCGGAGAATGCGAAAATAAACAGTCCGATAACGATAATAATTTTACGGCCAAACTTATCAGCCGCACGTCCTGTGAAAGGTGAAAAGATTAATTGGGTAAAAGCGAAAGCTGCGGTTAAATAACCGACGCCGGCCCCGCTAATGTTCAATTCGTTCATTATTGACGGCATTACCGGTATGACAAGACTTATTCCTAGAAAAACCAGGAAAATACTGTTATATAATAAATAGAGTTGATATTTTTTCTTCATGATAAGTGCACCTTCTTACATTTCTGCATATGTTAAGGTATATACTACACTTGAAAATAAGAAAATAGTAGCAAAAATTAAACAGATTGAGGTGGGAATTTTGGGGGAGCATAATCACGACCATCACCACGACCATACTCACGGTGCAAATAAAAAGGCACTTACAATAAGCTTAATATTAATTGCGTCATTTATGATTGTTGAAGTAATCGGCGGAGTGCTGACAAACAGTCTTGCACTCTTGTCAGATGCAGGTCACATGTTCAGTGATGCAGTGTCGCTTGCTGTGGCACTCGCCGCTTTTAAAATGGGCGAAAAAGCAGCGGACTCGGCACGTACTTTCGGCTACAGAAGATTTGAAATTCTGGCAGCTGTATTTAACGGTGTCACGCTGATTATTATCGCGGTATTTATTATTGTCGAAGCTGCCGGACGTTTTATGAATCCGCCGGAAGTGGCAACGACAGGAATGCTGGTTATTGCTGTCCTCGGCCTCATCGTTAATATAATCGTCGCCAAAATTTTAATGTCGGGAGATACTCACGACAATTTAAACATGAGAGGCGCACTGCTTCACGTTCTCGGAGATCTGCTCGGGTCAGTTGCTGCAATTATCGCAGCACTGTCCATTATGATTTTCGGCTGGGGTTTTATGGACCCGCTCGCGAGTGTAATCGTCGCAGTACTGATTGCAATCAGCGGTGTCAGAATTACACGCCAGTCATTTAACATACTGATGGAGGGTGTACCTGAAAACATCGATGTGGATGCTGTCATGAGCAGGATAAACAAGCTTGACGGTATTGAAGATGCACATCATCTGCATGTTTGGAGCATCTCAAGCGGGATGAATGCACTGAGTGTTCACGTCGTCGTAAACGGTACATTAAAAGTTCATGAAACACAGAAAATCATTCAGAATATAGAAGATGAGATGAAACACGAACATATTGATCATGTAACTGTACAGGTGGAATGCAAGCATCATAATCACGAAGATGATGTACTCTGCTGCTGACTGTAAAATGCCCCAGACACCAATGTCCGGGGCATTTTTGTTATTATGGATTTTAAAGGAGATGGTGTTGTGAAAGAAGTACACACGAAATATTCACGTAACAGCAAAGGACATTATGTACCCGGGATGATACATAACGATACTTTATATATTTCCGGACAGTTATCACTGAATTTGGAAACTGGAAAAATAGTTGAAGGCGGCATTGCTGCTGAAACTAAGCGTGCACTTTCCAATATGGAACTTGTATTGAATGAAGCAGGACTGACTAAAGACGATGTAGTTATGATCCGGCTGTATACTTCGGATGTTGAGAACTGGGATGTTATTAACGATGAATACAGCAAGTATTTTGGAACTCATAAACCTGCACGCGCAGTTGTGCCGACGAGAGAGCTTCACTACGGCTGCCTGGTCGAAATTGAAGCTGTTGCAGCGGTAAAATAATTATATACATAAGGGGACAGAATAATGAATTACAAAGAAATAGATACACCGGCATTATTAATTGATGAAACGGTACTTAATAAAAACCTTAAATATATGAGCGATTATGCAGCCGCACAAAAAGTTAAGCTGCGTCCTCATACGAAAACGCATAAGATGCCTCATCTGGCACTGAAGCAGACTGCACACGGTGCTGAAGGCATCACTGTAGCTAAAGTCGGTGAAGCGGAAATAATGGCTGTATATGGATTGAACGATATTTTTATTGCCAATCAGATAGTCGGTAAGCAAAAACTTGAAAGAATTAAGAAACTGGCAGAACAGATTAATATTTCATTTGGTGTCGACAGTATTCATCATATTGAAGAAATTGATGAAGTATTTGAAGGTGCTGATAAAAAAGCACAGGTCCTGATTGAAATCGAAGTCGGCGAAGAACGTTCCGGTATTATTGAAGAAATAGACTATAAACTATTATTAAACAGTATCCGTGCATCTAAAAATGTTGAACTGAAAGGTATTTTCTCCCACGACGGGCATACGTACAAAGCGGTCGATAAAGATGACTGTTATGATTTGTTCATGACAGCAACAACACGGACATTACATTTCGCCAATGTTGCGAGAGATATGGATTTTGAAGTTAAAACTGTAAGTATCGGTTCGACGCCGCCGTTTATGTTCGGTTTTAATATTCCTGAAGGCGTGACTGAAATCAGACCGGGAACATATATTTTAATGGACGGCTCTCAATCCAATGCAATTGATTCATATGCACATTCGGCAGCGAGTGTATTGACTACAATCATCAGTAAACCAACAGCGGAACGTGTCATTACAGATGTCGGCGCCAAAGGGCTGACAGCTCAGTCGCGGAGTAAAGGACTAACTGCAACAGAAGGTTTCGGTAAGATTAAGGAATATGAAGGCGTCCATGTTCACGGCGTCTTTGATGAACATGCGATTATCTATAATACAGAGTTCAGTAAAAAAGTAAGTATCGGAGATAAAGTACGCATTATCCCGAATCACATATGTCCGGTGTCTAATCTTTACCATAAAGCATATCTGGTTAATAACGGTAAAGTCGTTAAAGAAATTGAGATTGCGGCACAAGGTAAACTTCAATAAACATAAAAAGTGTCCGGTGATTTATGAACTGCTCCCCGTCAAGTAGACAGGTAAAAAAACAAAATAGTATTTTGGT
>JBQDHL010000084.1:0-6906 GCA_052093725.1 Jeotgalicoccus sp.
CCAAGAACAACCTTTTTGTCATCACTCACTTTAGCAAGTGATTCAAAACCGCCTGCACGTTCTGTATCGAATTCGAGGTAATAGCCATCAACATTTTCCTTACCGAATAATTCATCTGAAACTTTATCATAAGCACCTGATGATGCCCATGTTGAACGATAGTTTCCGCGGCAAACGTGTGTCGTAATTGTCAGTCCTTCAGGTTTCCCCGAGATTGCACTATTATTCAGCTCAACGTATTTCTCACTTAATGATTCAACTGTAAATTCGTCATTCATACTCTTCCAGAATTCCTCATCTACAATCATGCCCCACGTACAATCATCCAGCTGCAGATTCGTACAGCCCGCTTCATGTAATTCTTTAATGAAGGTCTGATAAGCGGATGCGATATCCGCGAGCAGTTCCGATTCATCCGGATAAATTGCATCCGTCGCCGCTTTATTTTCAGGACGGACGAGCTCTGCTAAGAACTGTGCCGGTGCCGGAATCGTCTGGCGTGCAATCACGTCACCATCTGCCAACTCACTCACAAATTTAAAGTGTTCGATAAATGGATGATTTTTTCCGCTTAATTTCCCGGTCAACCGTGCAGTCTCTGCTCTCGTTTCAACTTCTGCGAATTTATAGCCGTGTTCGACATCAACTTTCTCAACGCCCTGGAGTCCCCAGAAGAAATCAAGATGCCACCATGAACGGCGGAATTCTCCATCGGTAATCGCCTTTAGGCCTATATCTTTCTGCTTTTGTATAAGTACTTTTATAGTGTCGTTTTCAACTGAAGTAAGTTCCTCTTGTGAAATACTCCCATTTTTAAAATCTTCGCGTGCTGCTTTTAACTTTGCCGGGCGTAAAAAACTCCCGACGTTATCAAATTTAAAAGGTGCTGTTTTTACTGCTACTGGTGACATAGCTGACCACTCCTTCATTCGTTTATATAAATTTATGTTAGCACGGGCGCACCGCAATAGCATTAACGTTTAAATTCATGGTCAGTTATAGCTTTTAGCTATATCGTGATGCATATATCAATTTAAACTCCTCAACAACGATTTCCTCTGACTCGTTAAATTCAAGTCCGATTTCCGGGTACAGCCATTCAAAGAAATCGATATGCGCCTGTCTCCAATACGATAAAGACCGGTCGCCTTCGCCTTCTTTATAAGCAATATCTTCGCCAACATCTTTAAAAATAATCGTATAAACTTTCGTACATTCTATAATACATTTCGGAGTATCATTTTCATCGAGCACGATACTGATTTCTCCAACTTCAGGTAGACTTTCATTCTCCACTTCATACTCTTTTAAGCTGCTGCATGTTAAAGTTTTCTTTCCTGAAATAACGAGTTCTGCAAGTTCATCCGGATCTACTCCAAACTGCCATGATGTATAACTCTTACCGCTGTATTTTGGATTTTTATTAATAAATTCATTCCAGTATTGTTCCGCTGTCATTATAATCATCCCATCTGCATTTCATACATCTTGCTGTAATTTTGACCTAACTCTATTAATTCCTGATGATTGCCCTGCTCTTTAATTTCGCCGTTTTCCAAGAGAATAATCTGATCTGCATGCTGAATTGTCGACAGCCTGTGCGCGATTATAAATGTCGTACGGTCTTTTGATACAACATCCATCGCGTACTGAATCAGCTGTTCTGTTTCCGAATCAATATTACTCGTCGCTTCATCCAGCACTAGTACTTTCGGATTAAATGCCAAAGCACGGGCAAATGAAATCAGCTGACGTTCTCCTAAAGAAAGCGTCGCGCCCCGCTCTGCGAGCTCTGAATGAATGCCGTCTGACAGCCGCGCCATAAGCGGTGCTGCCCCGACGTCTTCAAGTGCTTTTAATGCTTCCTCTTCCGTAATATTTTCATTGTTCAGCCGCACGTTGTACAACAAAGTGCCGCTGTAGATAAACGGGTCCTGCAGTACGATTGACATAAACTGTCTCAGACTCTGTTTATCGATTTCCTTCGTATTGTTGTCATCGAAATAAATCGCGCCATCGTTTGGATCGTAAAATCTCATTAAGAGATTAATAATCGAGCTTTTGCCTGAACCAGTATGTCCGACAAGTGCAATCGTGTCGCCCTGCACTGCATCGATATTTATATTTTTTAAGACATCTCTTTTGCCGTCGTATGAAAAGTTCACATTGCGAAATGAGATATTGCCGTTAAACACATTTAAAGTCTGCCCTTCTTTTACTTCAGGTTCTGCATCAAGCATTTCAAGCACTTTATCTGCTGCAACACGCGCCTGCTCAAATATGCTCAGCTGGCTGATAATGTTGAACAGCGGGTTAAAGAATCGCGTAATATAATCGACAAGCAGGTACATAATTCCTACAGTCAGTGCCCCGGTGTCTCCTAAAAATGTACTCGCAAATATATAAACGAGAATGGCAAACACCAGTGAACGAATCGTATTCGCCAGGTTTTCCCCGGTTAAACTTTCGAGTTTTACGAGCCCTTTGGCACTGTCGTAATACTCATCGTTAATCTTTTCAAATTCGTCTTTAATCTGGTCTTCGCGGTTAAACACCTGAATAATCGGCATGCCGTTAATCGACTCGTTAATCATCGCGTTCATATCGCTGTTTCGTTCGCGCTTAATATGGTTATTATCGTTGGAATATTTTTTATACAGCACGCCCCAGATAATAATAATTGGAATAAACACCAGCATGACGATGCCTGTCCAGAAATGGACGTACAACACGATCCCGACAATACTGAATATCGTTAATATACTCACCATGAACATCGGAATCACCGACGCAAACAGCTGCAGTATTGATTCGGTATCATTGGTAATTCTAGCGACTACTTTCCCTGCCGGCAGATTATCAAAGTACCGTATCGGCAAGTTCTGCACATGTTTAAATACATCGAGACGCATCTTTTGAATTGCCCGCGTCCCTGCTGAAACTAAGACAATTTGAGCGAAATAACTCGTAATCGCATGCATCAGTTTTATCGTTAAAAACAATGCAATTAAATATAATATCGGCTGTATTACAATATTTCCCGCGCCGAGTTTAATATGCCTGTCCAGTATTGTTGCGGCAATCAGCGGCCCGGCCAATTCAAAGCCGACCATGCAAATCATTAGAAGTATGCCGCCTGCAAACATTCCTCTGTATTGTTTGATATACGGTAATAGTTTTACCATTTCCTTCATTACGACTCACCCCCTGTAATGAAATAATCATTCTGTTTTGAGTACCAGCCGTGTCCGTTCGAAAGTTCATGATGTGTACCTGATTCGACAATTTTACCGTTTTCCAGGACGATAATTTTATCGGCATGATGCACTGCTGATAAACGGTGCGTAATGATAATCGTTGTTTTTCCTTTACGGTTATCTTTAATGTGATTAATAATGCGCTGTTCGGTCCGTGCATCGACGGCACTTAATGCATCATCCAGAATTAAAATGTCCGGCTGTTTAATTAAACTACGGGCAATCGAAATCCGCTGCTTCTGCCCGCCGCTTAACGACACACCTTTTTCGCCGACGAGAGTTTCAAGACCTTCCGGCATACGCTGTAAATCTTCATCGAATGCGCTCAGTTTAATTGCCTCAGTTAACTCCGTTTCAGTTGCATCGGGTTTCCCGAACATAATATTTTCCCTGACGGTTCTTGAAAACAGAATGTTTTCCTGGGAAACATAGCCCAGCTTGTCGCGCAGTTTTTCTCGGTTAAGATTTGAAATATTCACCCCGTCGATAATTAAATCCCCACTGCCTTCCGGGTAAATTTTTAACAGCTGCTTGATAAACGTCGACTTGCCGCTGCCGGTTTTACCGACTATTCCAAGTGTTTCGCCTTTATTCAGTTCAATTGTTATATCTTCCAGACTATTGTGCTCTGCTGTCGGATATTTAAACGTCACTTCTTTAAAATTAAAATTCGTTTCTCTGACTGCCGCTTCTCCGAGATTGTTTAAATCATCAGTTTCATCGAGTACGTTTTGAATACGGTCATAAGAAGCATTACCGCGTTCCATAATATTGAACAGCATACCGAGTGCAAACATCGGCCAGACCAGCATGTTCAAGTACACGTTAAATGTAATAAGTTCGCCGACGGTAATGAGACCGTTATTCACAAGCACTGCACCGTAGCCGAATGATATCGCAATACTTGATGACACGACGATAATCGTCAGCGGCTGGAAGAATGCATCTAGCTTTTCAACTTTCATAAATTTATTTAAGTAGTTTTCAGTTAAGCTGTGGAATCGTCTATTTTCCGCATCTTCCTGTACATAGCTGCGCGTTAAACGAACCCCTTCCACTACTTCAAGCACCGCATCATTCATAACACCGAATGCTTCCTGGGATGATTTGTGACGCTTGTTAATCATCTTGCCGAGACGCTGTTCAATGACCGCGAGTAACGGCAATGGCAGGAGGGCAAATAACGTCAGCTGCCAGCTGATGGTGAAACCCATAACCAACACAATCGTCAGTAGAAATGTCGTTGAATCAAGCAGTGTAATAATACCGAAACCTGTAGCCATATTGACTGTCTTTAAATCATTCGTTGCCTTGGCCATTAAATCACCGGTTTTGCTGCGTTCATAAAAACCAGGTGACAACAGCAGAAACTTCCGCATTAAACGGCTTCTGATAATGGATTCGATTTTAATTGCGCCTTCAAATAATAAGTAGCCCCACCAATAACTGACAACGTAAGTTAAAACGATAACTGCCGCGAAAATAAGCAAGATATTCCACATTATTTTTTCCGTCATTTCACCGTTATTAATTAAATCGATAGTCCGGCCGATCAGCTGCGGCGGAATAATATCGAGTACGTTCGCAATTAGTAAAAATAAAACGATTAATGCATAACGCTTTTTGTTCGAGAAAATATACCAGCTGATTTTCCTGATGTAATCTAACATAATTCACCTTTTCCCCAAAGTTCCCCTTTGAATTATTTCGCTGTAGTATCTTTTATCCTCTCAGAAAATCGCAAAAAAGCGTGCACTATTAATGTGCACGCTTAAAAATGGCATAAAAATAGAGAGGACATGCCTCTCCGTTTTCAAATATATAATTATCCGAATAATTTATAGTTGTGAAATTAGAGAGGTATGGTTATTTAGTTGTGAAATTGAAATCTGCCCTGTTTGCTGTTGTAGTAATTTCATAACGCCTTACCTCCTGTTCATATTTTTGTCACAAATCAATCATAAATTATCTTTTTACAATTTGCAATAAGAATTTTCAAATAATTTAAAATTTATAAAGTAAATGCTATTTTACCCATCATGCCGGCGTGATCCAGATGATCGAACGCCTCTTTATAATCTTCCATTCTAAAAGTTTTATCCATAACCGGTTTTATGTTGTGTTTTTCAATAAAATCGAGCATTTCATGAAGCTCTTCAGTACTCGCCATCGTTGAACCTAAAAGATTAAACTGGCCGTAGAAAAACTTGCGCAGATTAAAGTCCACAGTGTCCCCGGCAGAAGCTCCGAACGCAACTAAAGTACCGCCGCGTTTCAGCTGGTCGACAGACTTGTTAAACGTTGCCGCACCGACACTTTCAATAACGAGGTCAGCTTTCTCTCCGCCCAGCTGCTCATCCCAGTCAATTTCAGAATCAATCGCTTTATCAGCACCGAGTTTCAATGCTTCAGCACGTTTTTCTTCAGAACGTGACGTAGCATAAACAGTCGCACCTTTAGCCTTCGCAAACTGCATAAGGAATGTCCCCGCACCACCTGTTGCACCTGGGATTAAGACAGTCTGTCCCTCAGTCAGTTGGCCACGTGTAAACAACGCACGATATGCTGTCATCGCTGATAACGAGAGAACTCCCGCTTCTTCCCAGTTTAAATGCTTAGGCTTCGCCACAGCGTTTTCAGCCGGCAGTGTAATGTATTCGGCAAACGTACCATTAAACGGGAACCCTGTAATTTCAAAACCTTCAGGCGGCACCGCACTGTTTTTCTCCCAGCCGAGTGACGGATTAACAATCACTTCGTCGCCGACTTTAACATTTGTCACGTTAGTACCAACAGCATCGACAATCCCTGCACCATCGGAACCGAGCACAAGCGGCGGATCATTTTCATTATGTCTGTTCGGGATAAATAAATCTCTGTGATTTAACCCCGCAGTTTTAATTTTAACGATGACTTCGTCGTCACCCATTTTATCCTGTTCAACTTCACCAAACTTAATACCTTCAAGACTCTGTATACCTTCATGATATATTGCTTTCATTCAAAATGACCTCCTTCGTAAGACTTACTTTGTCGGTTTGACAGTTACGCCGCCTGCTTCGCTATCCAATGTCCAGTTAGCAGAAAGCATGTTCTCTAAATCCCTCTGTTGGTTTTCATCGAGTTCAAGACCTGTGATTACGAACTCATCCACCTGGTAATCCTCATCAGCAAACTTGCCGAATTTCATTTTAATTAAGTTTTTCAGACCGTTGAAAGTCAGGAACTTCACTTTATATCCGTCATTCACAATTGCCTCAAAGTCAGCATTCTTGCTCAGTTCCACTAAAGCATCAAAGTCCATATTTTCTTTAACAGCCTTGAATTCATCAAGGTCGTTCGTTTTAATATTTTCAATAATTTTATCGTTGCTGATGCCATTTCCTCTTAAAGTTTCAATCGCATAAGCTTCCATTAACGTAATCGATTCCATGTGTGTGCCTCCTAAAATAATGTTATCGCTATTGTATCATTTAGCATGTTTTATGAAACGATAAATGGCTTGATGCAGGGAGATTCAGGACTGTTTTTTTGTGTCAGTCAGCGCTCAAGCGATGATACTTCATTTGCGACCGCATGAACGGGCCTCAAGCGGATGATACTTCATTTGCGACCGCATGAACGGGCCTCAAGCGGATGATACTTCATT
>JBQDHL010000085.1:0-6808 GCA_052093725.1 Jeotgalicoccus sp.
CAGCAAAAGCTGTCTGGTTTTTTTATTTTGTGAAAAAATAAGAAATGTTTTTTGTAAATGTTTCTGACAAATACTATCTCTATAGTATTTTAATTTCATTTCTCAGATATGTTTCAGACCTATACTACAGATAGAAGAATAGTAACTATTAATATTATATTTATATGACAAAGTAACTTTAAGAAAGTAGTTAACTATAAAAACGTGGAAATGTAAGTTGATAACAAGTATTATAAACCCATGAAAAGTTCACACATTAGACATTTATTTAGAAATAGTACTATTAAGGAGTGTTCGTTTTGAAAAAATTTTTACTAGCTTTAATGAGTTCTCTAACTTTAGCAGCATGTGGTAATGAATCGGAAGACACAGATAATGAAGAAAGTGCGGATACATCTACAGAAGAAACGACAGAAGCTGAAGATTCTACTGAAGATGAGAATCAGTCAGGCGAAGTTTATGAAATTGGAGATACTGCACAAATAGAAAGTTTTGAATGGGAAGTTGAGTATGAAGTAACACTTAATTCTTTTGATCAGGTTCAAGAATATAATGGACAGGCTTTAGATGAGTTTGTAGGTAATGCACCTGATACTTCGTTTTTAGGTGTAGTAAATATGACAGTTAAAAACATTTCAGATGAACCAATGGTAATCGGTGAATATGTGTATCCTGATGTCACTGAAGGGACTAGAGAAGGCGGCGATCAATTCCTCTTTGATTTATCAGAAGAAGACTTATCTAAAGAACTGCAGCCCGATGAAGAAGCAACATTTGATTTAGTTTATACAATGGTGACAGATGCAGAAGAAGGACAGTACAGCTTGAAGTTTGAAAATGGTATGCCTACTGAAACAGTATACAGATTGCCAATTGAGTAAAAAGATAGACAGGAGTGACCGATGTGCTTAGTAAACTTCAAAAAGTGAAGTTGGAGTGACTACAATAAAAGCGGCAATGGTCATTCCTATTATTTGTGACCATTTTTCAGAAATGGTACAATTAAAGTATAATATAACACTATGTGGACGGGAGGAACTAACATGAATGAATTTAATAACGAACCAAAAGCTGGTTTCGACAGCACACTGGTTTTAGTTTCCTACATTGTCTCACTATTTACTGCAGTAGTCGGTCCGCTGTTAATTTGGGCACTGAAGAAAGATGGAGAGCCGCTGACTGCGGATGCGCTTCGTCACGTTGCAAACTTCGGTTTATCGTACACGATTTATATGTTCGCAGCATGGCTGACATCGGTTATTTTAATCGGCTTCGTACTTGGACCGATTGTAACGATTGCTTTCTACGTATTTGCCGTCATCGGTATCGTCAAAGCTGTAAATGGAGAGGTCTACAAACCGCCGTTTACAATCGATATTTTCAAATAATTAAAAGTAAAATTACACCTCTAAATGATAGAGAAATCATTTAGAGGTCTTTTTGTATTTTTACACTTTTCAGCCGGTTTAACAGGCTGAACCCTTTAAACTGCATGCCTTTTGGGGTATAATGTATAGGTGTTGTAAAGAGTCTGGTACTTTGACTATAGATTAGAATTATTATAAACTATAAGAGTATTAGAAAATCTTAAATTTCAATTGGAGGATTAGACATGGCATCTGTTTTAGAAATTAAGAATCTACACGTTGAAATAGACGGTAAAGAAATATTAAAGGGTGTTGATTTAACACTTAAACAGGGTGAAATCCACGCTGTAATGGGACCTAACGGTACTGGTAAGTCTACACTTGCACAGGCTATTATGGGTCACCCAAGCTATGACGTTACAGAAGGTGAAGTTCTTCTTGACGGCGAAAATATTCTTGAAATGGAAGTTGACGAGCGCGCTCAAGCTGGTTTATTCCTTGGTATGCAGTATCCATCAGAAATCTCTGGTGTGACTAACTCTGACTTCCTGCGTTCTGCAATCAATGCACAGCGTGAAGAAGGCGACGAAATTAACTTAATGCAGTTCATTAAGAAATTAGATAAAAACATGGATTACCTTGAAATGGATCCAGACATGGCTACACGTTACTTAAACGAAGGGTTTTCAGGCGGAGAAAAGAAACGTAATGAAATCCTCCAGTTAATGATGCTTGAGCCTAAATTCGGTATTTTAGATGAGATTGACTCAGGTCTTGATATTGACGCGTTAAGAGTAGTTTCTGAAGGTATCAACAAGTTACGCGGCCAGGAGTTCGGTGCTTTAATCATCACTCACTACCAGCGTTTACTTAACTACGTTACACCTGACGTTGTTCACGTAATGATGAGAGGTAAAGTAGTTAAATCAGGCGGTAAAGAACTTGCTGAACGTCTGGAGTCTGAAGGTTACGACTGGATTAAAGAAGAACTTGGCATCGATGACGAAACTGTCGGCGCAGAAGATAAATAAGGCGGGAGGATCACTATGGCTACTGAATTAAATGCATTCGAACTGAACAAGGAAGAGATTATTGCCAATGCAAATACAAGAGGCGAATCTGAATTCCTGCTCGGTAAAAGAAAAGAAGCAGTAGATAAATTTGATAGTCTTGACATGATTAAACCTGACAAGACTAAGGTAGACAAATGGGACTTCTTTAACGTTACTTCACCAGTAGTAGAGAGCAGCACTTATAATACTCTCGACGAACTGCCTGAAGGGGTTAAGGAATTAATTGACCTTGATAACAGTAAAAATATATATATCCAGCACAACAATACACCCGCTTTCCTGCGTCTTGACGAAGGTCTTAAAGCAAAAGGTGTTATTGCTGAAAACATCATTGACGCAGCAAACAATCATCCTGAACTTTTAGAAAAGTACTTTATGACTGAAGGCGTTAAAATTGATGAAAACAAACTGACAGCGTATCACGCTGCATTATTAAACGGCGGAATCTTCATTTATGTACCGAAAGACGTTTATATTGAAGATCCGATTCAAATGGTAGTACTTCACGATGATAAAGACGCTTCATTATTCAACCACGTGCTGTTAGTAGCAGACGAAGGTTCTGAAGTGACTTACGTAGAAAATTACTTCACGAATCTTGAATCATCAACTGAGAAAATTAACATCATTTCAGAAGTTATTGCATTAAATAACTCTAAAATCACTTACGGCTCTGTAGATTTCCTTCCTAAAGGAATGACAGGATATGTTAACCGCCGAGGTATAGCTTCAGATGACGCTAACATCGACTGGGCTTTAGGTCTGATGAATGATTCAAATATAGTTTATGACAACACGACTTACCTAAACGGTGACCGTTCTGAGTCTGATCTTAAAATCGTAACTGTTGGTCGCGGAGAAACGAAAGCAAATTTCACAACGCAGATTATTCACTACGGTAAAGATTCAAACGCCCACATTTTAAAACACGGTGTAATGAAAGACAAAGCTACAAGTATCTTTAACGGTATCGGCTACATCAAGCACGGTGCTACAAGAGCTGATGCTCAGCAGGAATCACGTATTCTTATGCTCAGCGAAAAAGCTCGCGGTGATGCAAACCCGATTCTTCTAATTGATGAAGATGACGTTACAGCTGGTCACGCAGCTTCTGTCGGACGTGTTGATGATCTGCAGCTCTTCTACTTAATGAGCCGCGGAATCTCGAAAAGAGAAGCGGAACGCCTTGTTATTCACGGCTTCTTAGACCCTGTGGTTAAAGCACTGCCTATCGAATCTGTCAGAAAACAACTCAAAGAAATTATCGAGCTTAAGGTATTATCTTAAGGAAGGGAGGGCACTGACGCATGGATATAAATAAAATTCGTCAGGATTTCCCGATACTTGGTGAACAGGTAAACGGAAAAGACCTCATATATTTAGATACATCGGCAACGAGTCAGACACCTTTAAAAGTAATCGAAGCAATGAACGATTATTACAGAGAATATAACTCAAACGTTCACCGCGGAGTTCATACTCTCGGCACGAAAGCGACCGACGCATATGAAAAAGCACGTATGAAAGTGCGCAGCTTTATTAATGCGAAGCGTTTTGAGGAAATCGTTTATACACGCGGAACAACAGCAGCTATTAACTTAGTCGCCCGAAGTTTCGGGGATTTGGTTATTGAAGAAGGCGACGAAATTGTCGTCAACGAAATGGAGCACCACGCGAATATCGTTCCGTGGCAGCAGCTTGCTAAACGTAAAGGTGCTACACTTGTCTTTATTCCACTGGAAGAAGACGGGACTATAGCACTCGACAGCGTTAAAGCCGCAATGAGCGACAAGACGAAAATCGTTGCGATTACACATGTATCAAACGTACTCGGTACTATTAATGATATCAAATCAATCGCTGAAATTGCTCACGCTCATAATGCGTATATTTCTGTCGATGGTGCACAGGCTGTACCTCATATGGCAGTCGACGTTCAGAGTCTTGATGTCGATTTTTACGCATTCAGCGGACATAAAATGCTTGGACCAACAGGTATTGGTATTTTATACGGCAAAGCTGAGTTGCTTGATAAAATGGAGCCGATTGAATACGGTGGAGATATGATTGATTATGTATATAAAACCGAATCGACATGGACGGACCTTCCTGTGAAATTTGAAGCAGGAACTCCGATGATTGCCGAAGCTGTCGGTTTGAATGCAGCTATCGATTATATTAACGAACTTGGTATCGACAATATTTATCAGCATGAGAAAGAACTTGTAGCTTATGCATATGACAAAATGTCTGCAATTGAAGGTATTGAAATTTATGGACCGGGCAAAGACAAACGTGCCGGGCTCATTACTTTTAATCTTCAAGGTGTTCACCCTCACGACCTCGCAACTGCGCTGGACTCTGAAGGTATCGCCGTACGTGCCGGACATCACTGCGCGCAGCCGCTGATGAAATGGTGTAAGGCATCGTCAACAGCAAGAGCAAGTTTTTATATATACAACACGATCGAAGAGATCGATCAATTTATTGAAAGTCTGGAAAAAACGAAGGAGTTTTTCTCGTATGAATTTTAACAACCTGAATCAGCTGTATCGCTCAGTTATTATGGACCATTATAAAACACCCCGCAACAAAGGCGTTGTTGAAGATGGTTCGATGACAGTTGAAATGAATAACCCGACTTGTGGTGATGAGATTCAGCTCACATTGAACGTTGAAGCGGGCATCATTAAAGATGTTAAGTTTCAAGGGGAAGGCTGCTCAATTTCCATGTCCAGCGCATCTATGATGACAGAAGCTATCATGAATCAGCCCGTGGACAAAGCGTTAGAAATGGCCGCTGAATTTTCAAATATGATGCTTGGTGAGGATGCTAATATCACTGAAGATATGGGTGATATTGAAGCGCTGCAGGGAGTAAGTCAATTCCCGGCACGCATCAAATGTGCAACACTCACTTGGAAAGCACTGGAAAAAGGATTCAAAGAATCCGAAAAAATATAGTATTGAGGAGCGATCATATATGGTTAAGCAAGCACCCGAAATTGGCGATTACAAATATGGTTTCCACGATAAGGACGTCTCTATTTTCCGTTCTGACAGAGGATTAACTGAAGAAATCGTCCGTGAAATTTCAAGTATGAAAGATGAGCCGCAGTGGATGCTGGACTACCGTCTAAAATCATTGCAGCACTTCTATGACAGACCAATGCCTTTATGGGGCGGAGATTTAGGAGAATTAGATTTCGACGAAATCACGTACTACGTAAAGCCGTCTGAACAAACTGAACGTTCATGGGATGAAGTACCCGAAGAAATCAAACGTACGTTTGATAAACTAGGTATTCCTGAAGCTGAGCAGAAGTATTTATCTGGAGTTTCAGCTCAGTATGAATCAGAAGTTGTGTATCACAATATGGAGAAAGATCTTGAAGATCAAGGCGTTATCTTTAAAGATACAGATTCTGCATTAAAAGAGAACGAAGAATTATTCAAAGAATATTTTGGAACAGTTATTCCATTTACTGATAATAAATTCTCAGCACTGAACTCGGCTGTATGGTCAGGTGGATCATTCATCTACTGTCCTCCAGGTGTTAAACTTAATACACCATTACAGGCGTACTTCCGTATTAACTCAGAAAACATGGGACAGTTTGAACGTACTTTAATCATTTGTGATGAAGGTTCAAGCGTACACTATGTTGAAGGTTGTACTGCACCAACTTATACGACAAACTCACTGCACTCTGCTGTAGTTGAAATTATCGTTAAGCGTGATGCTTACTGCCGTTACACAACAATCCAGAACTGGGCAAACAACGTTTACAACCTTGTAACAAAACGTACTTTCGTTGATGAAAACGGAACTATGGAATGGATTGACGGTAACATCGGTTCTAAGATTACGATGAAATACCCTTCAATCTTCCTTAAAGGTGAAGGTGCACGTGGTATGACATTATCAATCGCTTTAGCTGGTAAAGGACAATTGCAGGATGCTGGTGCGAAAATGATTCATTTAGCGCCAAACACATCTTCTACAATTATTTCTAAATCAATCGCAAGAGCAGGCGGTAAAGTATCTTACCGTGGACAAGTTCACTTCGGCAGAAAAGCACACGGTGCACGTTCAAACATCGAGTGTGACACGCTGATTATGGATAACCAATCAACTTCGGATACGATTCCATACAACGAAATTTTAAATGATAACATTTCTCTTGAGCACGAAGCGAAAGTTTCGAAAGTTTCAGAAGAACAGTTATTCTATTTAATGAGTCGCGGAATTGGAGAAGAAGAAGCGACAGAAATGATTGTTATGGGCTTCATCGAACCATTCACAAAAGAACTGCCTATGGAATATGCAGTAGAAATGAACCGTTTAATCAGCTTCGAAATGGAAGG
>JBQDHL010000086.1:0-4780 GCA_052093725.1 Jeotgalicoccus sp.
AGAATCCCAGTGATATAAAAAGCCAGTTCGAGTCACTATGATTTTCACTTATTTTATCTATAAGATTTAACTGCATCAGTACTGCCTCCTGTATTAAATTTTTAATATCACCGTTGATTTTACAGATAATTTCAAATAATGTCTAAAGTTAACAAAAATTGATAATCTATTTCAATATAAAAAGAGCAGATTCTCATCCGCTCTTACGTTTTTACGCCGCTATTCCTAACGGTGAAAAGATTATATAGCTGCCGACCACGACTGCAAGTACTGCAATGCCAGCGACATATCTGTATTTCCATGGTGTCATATCCACCTTCGAGAAGTCTGATTTTAAATCAAATTCGTTCGATGGATACAGTTTATTAAATATTAACAGTACTGCAAGATCTATAAAGAACAGTACGCTTAAAATATATAAATAATGTACATCGCTTAAGAACACATTCGACAATGCATACAGTGTGATATGTGTAATAAACGTTACTTTCGCTCCAAGTTTCGATGTCTTCTTCGCAAAGAATCCGACAACTACTAGTATCAGCACAGGCAGACTGTATATTCCGTTAAACTGTTGCACTACTGCATACAGTCCTGACGGGAACAGTGAGATGACCGGTGCAAGTATTACTACGATTACACCGACAACGATTGTTGTGATTCTACCTACAAATGATACTCTTCTGTCCGTTGCATTTTTATTTATAAATGATTTGTAGAAGTCCAGTGAGAACAGTGTCACCGTACTATTCAATGCGCCGACAAATGAACTCAGTATCGCACCGAAAATGATAGCTCCGAATAAACCGTATGCCCATTCCGGCAGTATTATGCTGATCAACATCGGATATGCATTATCCGCTGTACTCCCGACGTTTCCGTTAAAGATATTAAATGCAACAATACCGGGCAGTACTAAGAACAGTGCACCGAATATTTTAAAAATGCTTAAGTATATCGCACCTTTTTGTGCTTCTTTTAAACTCTTGGCTGCGAGTGCTTTTTGCACAATCATCTGGTTTGTACACCAGAAGAATAAGTTATTAAAGAACATCCCGAACATTAATGTCGGCCACGGTACAATTGTTGAATCTATCGCACCCCATGCATTTAATTTCTCAGGAGTTTCTTTAACGATGTTATCAAAGCCCTTAAGATAGCTGCCGTCTCCTAAGTATTTAAGTGCAAGTATTGTTATTATCAGTCCCCCGACTATTAAGCCGATTCCGTATAATGTATCGCTGTATGCACTCAGTGACAGTCCGCCGATGAATAAATACAATATGCCAACTGCACCGATTACAGCTGCGATAATAATAACTGCTGTATTATCGCTCACATTTAGAAAATCGCTGACATTGAATAACTGGTTAAACACCAGTGAACCTGAATATAATACAACCGGCAGAAATGATACTACATATGTGAATATAAATAACATGGATACGAGTCTTTTAGTGAATACGTCATAGCGCATTTCGATAAATTCAGAAATCGTGCTGATGCCGTATCTTAAGTATTTTGGTAAAAACACCCAGCACAACAGTACTACTGCGACTGCCGCTGTGACTTCCCATGCCATAACTTCCATACCTGCAACAAAGCTCTGTCCATTTTGTCCGACGAGCTGTTCGGTCGATAAGTTTGTCATGATTATTGTTGATGCTACCGCAAAACCGGTCAGGCTGTGTCCGCCCATAAAGTACCCGGATGCGCTTTTTTTATTTACGCTTCTTGATTTGAAATATGCATACAGTGCCACGCCGATAATTACTGTTATAAATATAATAATAGACAAAACACTCAAAGCTAAATCTCTCCCTATTTAATGATGTTAATCAATAAGTAGTTCATTCAGCTTTTAAATAAAGAATAAGTAAATTTAGCAATGATATCAAACTCCGTTATAATCCTGGGGCTCATATCTAAAATTTCCACCTCTTTATATGTAATACAATTTCAAAATGAATGTTAATTTTTAATATTAAATAAATTATTTCATCTTTTTATTACGTAATATTTTTTTATAACAAAAAACCAGAATTATTTCTGGTTTTGATAATGCTTATTCGTAAAGTCCTTAATCGGCAAATGAAAATCCGGGATGCAGTCTTTAATTTTATCGTGCGGCCAGTCCCACCATTTAATATCGAGCAGTGCTTCAATGATTTCATCACTGAACCGCTTTTTAATTTCTTTAGCAGGTACACCAACAGCGATTGCATACGGTGCAACGTCTTTTGTAACAACTGCGCCTGCACCGATCACAGCGCCATGCCCGATTGTAACTTCAGGTGAGATAATCGCACCATGTCCGATCCACGTGTCATGACCAATTGATGTAACTCTTGATTGTCTGTGTTTAAAAAATTCACTGTCATCATTATCACTGAATCCGTACATTTTCTGTCTGTACGTAAAATGATGCAGTGACGGTCTGTCATACGGATGGTCCGTTGGACCAATTCTTACCATTGCAGCGATATTTGAAAATTTTCCTACGACCGTGTTCTGAACAAAACAGAACTGTCCGGTATAGGAATAGTCTCCCAATGTGCTGTTCTCTAAAAAATTAAACATACCGACTTCGGTATAGACACCGAACTCACAGTTTTTAACGTTCGCATTATCATGAATCAGTACATCTTTACCCAGCTGTTTATTTGACGAATTCATCTTTTTCCTCCACCTTATTAATACTTACAATATTAACTTGGCGCCATGTCTGACGAAGTAAAGTAAGTATTAACATTGTAGGGAACAGGTAAAATTATTAAAGCTTTTTATACTGTTGCTGATGGGATGATGTCTTTTCAATAGCTTCAACTGATTTTTTATTATGCACTTTTTCTAAAAACAGACGTCCTAAACTGCTTCTCATTTCCGTTTCAAGACGATTCCATTTATACCCTTTAAAAAGATCTTTCAGCAGAAATACTTCGCCTTCTTTTAAGTTTTTCGTTTCCTGCCATGCTTTTTTAATAATCTTTTTCTCTTTCTTTGCCATCGTTATCACCTCAAATTTTGATTACATTAGTAATACCCGATTTTAAGGTTCTCTAACAGTTACAGTACTGCGTTGGCAATAAGCATATCAATTTCCCGGATATCAATTTTCTTATCCAGTTTAATTTTAAAGCGCCCGGTTCTCGTCCACAGTTCGATTTCAGCATTCAAATCAAACATGCCTCTGGCATTTTCCGAAGACCATATATCGATAATTTTGTATGGTATTGAGTATACTTCAACTTTTTTACCAGTCATCCCCTGTGAGTCACGTACAATAATACGTTTTGTAGTAAACGTAACACTATCGCGGAACGTTTTATATGATGCAACTGCTTCTTCGCCATTTACGAGCACTTCATTTATATCTTCCGGTACTGGGATTTCACTGAACAATGTGACTTCCAGAATGTTATTCATTTCCATAATATAACCTAACCCCTGTCTTATTAATTTTATTTCGCGCCGAGCAGTCTGCTTGCTGTCAGCAGAAGTACATTTGCACCGTTTACAAGCTGTTCCGGAGACGTATATTCCATCGGATTATGACTGACACCATCTTTACTTGGCACGAAAATCATTGCTGAAGGTGCAATTCTGTTAATCATCTGAGCGTCGTGTCCTGCACCTGATGTCATCAGTTTTGAGCTCAATTTTAAGTTCCCTGCAGCTGCAACGATATTTTCTACGATTGATTTATCAAATGTCACTGGTTCGAAAATCGCAAATTCAGTTGCCTGCACACCTATTTTTCCTTCTTCTTTGATATCATTCAGCGTATCTCTGACTAATTCCTGCGCTTTATGGAATCCTTTTTCTGTCGGACTCCTCATATCCAGCGTAAATGTTGCTTTTGAAGGAATAATCGTCGCTGCGTTCGGTTCAAGCTGAATTGAGCCGAGTGTCGCCACTGTATCGAGACCATTTTTATTAATATAGTTATATAGCGTAGACATAAAGTATGTCACTGCCTGCATCGGATCTTTACGTAAGTAGTTTGGTGTAGAGCCCGCATGGTTCGCTTCACCGGTAAAAATAATTTCACGTCTGGAGTTCCCCTGCAGATTATGAACTGCGCCAATCTCAATTCCTTCTTTGTCGAGTACGGGCCCCTGTTCAATGTGCAATTCAATATATGCTTCCGGTTCAATAAATCCAGGTTCATTTTTTCCTGCATAGCCGATACGTTCAAGTTCATCACCTAATCTGAGCCCGTCGATACTTACAGTATCCAGTGCTTTATCGATATCCAGATCTCCCGAATATACTAGTGAGCCGAGCATACTTGGCGGGAAACGTACGCCTTCTTCATTCGTGAATGCAGCGATTGTTACCGGTCTGTTCGTTTTAATATTGTTTTCTTTTAATGTCTGAACAGTTTCAAGTCCTGACAATACGCCGTAACTACCATCATACTTTCCTGCATCAATGACAGAGTCGATATGCGAACCGAGCATTAACGGCTTTTCACCTTTGTTGTGTTCTTCTTCCCACGTTCCGAAAATATTACCAAAACGGTCGACTTCAACTTTTAAATCCAGTTCTTTAAACCAGCTTACAAGTATATCCCTGCCTTGTTTATCTTCATCTGAAAGTGCCAGCCTGATTAACTGATCTTTTTCATTACGTCCAACTTCTCCGAGTTCATTAATTCTTTTTAACAATCTGTCTCCATTTATTTTTAGATGTTCCACTATAGAAGCGCCCCTTTTTAAATGCTTTCTTATTAATTACCCTTTAGCTCTGAACTTATTCCAATATTAAATTAACAATT
>JBQDHL010000086.1:4790-6673 GCA_052093725.1 Jeotgalicoccus sp.
TTCTTTTGTAATACTCCCAAGATATTTCTGTAAATCTATAGACGATAGTGCCTCCATCAAGTCTTCCTCTTTCAGTCTGACACCTTCCAGCACCTTTTCTACTTCTCTGATTTCACGACTGCCGAAAAAGTCACCGTAAATTTTAGCGTGCTGTATAATACCAGAATCTACATCTAATGTAATATCCAGCGTTCCAATTGAGAATCTGCCGTCTTTTGAATATTTAAATCTGGGTGATTTACCGAAAGTCCAATCCCAGTTTCTGTACTTCTCAGCCATTAACCTATCAATACCAGCCCAGTCTTCATCAGTCAGTTCATAAGTTTTTATGTCACTTCTGTCGGCTGCTTTGAATATTTTTAAAATCATCAGTTCACAAAATTCGATACTGGACAGATTTTTATATTCTTCATCCAGATAATCCCTTAAAGAAATCACTCTGCTGCGGACAGATTTGATACCTTTGGATTCCATTTTCTTTTTGTTCGGTCTTAACGATTTTTCCATTTTCTCTTCATCAACATCTAAGAGCAGCGAATATCCGCTGTATGTTCTGCCGTTTACGACGTTCATTGCACCCCCGGATACTTTCCTGCCATCTACATGGAGATCATTTCGTCCGCTTTTCTCCACATTTTTTAATCCCAGTTCTTTAAGTATTTGAATAGCAGGTTCATACATCTGGTCAAAATTAATATCTGCACTGATATCGGTGTTATCGCTGACAAAACAGAAATTCACGCCACCCATATCAAGATAAATCGTCCCACCTCCGGTATCTCTTCTTACCAGGTTGATACTATGTTCTTTCATATACTCAAGATTCGCTTCTTCACGTGCATTCTGATAACGGCCAACCTGAACCAGCGGCTCAGTTAAATATGGGAATACCATATCTTCACCTAAAAATAAATTTCCCTGTGCATAAACCTGGACTGCGAGTGCTACAGCCCCGTCATAGATATATTCACCATCGCGTTTAACTTCTATAAGATACATAGCCTATTGCTCCGTTTCGTAAGTTTTCATTTTAGTAAACTGCTGTTCTTTTTGAACATCTGACAATAGTTCTTTAATGTCTTCCTGAATCCATACCGATCGATCTCTAATTTCATGCGGTATGCTGTAATCCTTTAAGTTCACAGTCATATATAATGCATTATTACGATTTTCAGTCATCTGCTGGAACGGATGTTTAATAACCTGTGGTGCCATATAACCGCACCCCATCTCCAGTATTAAAAGCTTTTTATTTATATTACAATCTAAAAAATTATGGAACAACTTCTGGTCTTCATAGAATTTATCATCCTCAACCATCCAGTCGGTATGATTGCGTCTGTTCAGCTCCATTGGTGCTCCGCAATACTGGCAGTATGGAATTAATTCATCCGACACTTTCATGTTGTGCTGATTTTTTATCATTTCTTTCATTACTTCTTCATTGTTAAATCGTTTAGGGCTGCATCCCTTTGAACACTGCAGCAGATTATATTTCCCCTGTACATCAAAAACTTTATCCTGATTAAAACCTGAAATTTCAAAGGCATTATCCGCATTCGAAGTAATAATATGATAATTTTCCCCTTCAAGTAATTCCTTAAGACGCACATATGATTCTCCGGCAGGCTGACTCATATAATTTAAATCAACAAAACGACTGAAGAAAGCCCACTCTTCATTTAAATCTTCAAAATCAAACACACTCGCCTGAAACATATCGAGCCAACGGTATTTTTTGATAAAGTCCGGGAAACTTTCGGTAAACCTCGGACCTGCATATGTAAAACCATCCGCTGCAGCCATGCCTGCACCGACACCGATTAATACAGCATCCGCTTCATCCAGCGCCATGGAAAGCTTACTTGCAGAAGTTAAGTTTT
>JBQDHL010000087.1:0-6606 GCA_052093725.1 Jeotgalicoccus sp.
ATGAGTTACATGGATGTAGGCAGGCTGTCTAGCTTATTTTGACAAACGAAGTTATTTAAATTACACATAAATATTAATTATTTATGTAAACGATAACAATACGATGAAGTCAATGCATTCAGTAGATTATATAACTTATAAGTTATCTGAATTTATCAAATAATCAAATATCCGTATTCTAAAATTTGAATATTTCTGTTATGATACCTGTTATAACTAAATAAGAATTGAAAGTGGAGTGATTCAGGTGAAGGCTTTAATCAAATTAAGTACGTTTATAGGTAACACTTTTGCTGTTTGGGTTATTTTATTCGCAGCATTAGCTTTTGCTTTACCTGGAGGTTTTACGTGGATTTCTCCATACATAAATCTGATGCTGGGAATTATTATGTTCGGTATGGGGCTGACTTTAAAATTTAAAGATTTTAAACAAGTGATAACAGCTCCTAAAGAAGTAATTACTCTAGTAGTGGCACAGTATACAATCATGCCGCTTCTTGCGGTAGGACTGGTATTTCTGTTCCAACTGCCGCCGGAAATTGCAATTGGCGTAATTCTGGTCGGTTGTTCTCCGGGTGGTACGTCTAGTAACGTTATGACATATCTTGCAAAAGGAAACATGGCTCTATCGGTTACAGCAACATCGGTATCGACTTTACTTGCACCGATTGTTACACCAGCGCTGACTCTTCTGTTAGCGAGCGCCTGGCTGCCGGTTTCGTTCTCGGCAATGTTTATTTCAATTATCCAGATTGTACTGGTACCGATTGCGCTTGGAGTTGCAGTTCAGTATCTCCTCGGAGATAAAGTTGAACAGGCTATAGGCGTTCTACCTTTAATTTCAGTAATCGGAATTATCGGTGTTATTACTGCAGTAGTATCAAATAATGTTGAAAATATACTTGCTTCAGGATTACTTATTTTTGCAGTTGTAATACTTCATAATTTACTGGGGTACTTAGTAGGTTTCCTTCTTGGTAAAGTATTCCGGTATGATCTTAAAGATACGAAAACTTTATCAATTGAAGTCGGCATGCAGAATTCAGGACTTGCTGCGACCCTTGCTGCAACACACTTTTCACCAATTGCAGCTGTACCGGGGGCGCTGTTCAGTGTCTGGCACAATATTTCCGGGTCACTTGCAGCGAATTGGATGAGTAAGCTTGGAAAAAATAAAAAGTTAAGTGAAGAAGATAAGAAAACTCTAGAACAACATAAGGAAGTAAAACAATCAGAAGTTTAAAAGATAAAAAGGCGGGGGCAACTATGACAGAAAAAAAAGATATAAGAATTCGTTCAAACGTATATGATGATATAGGATTAAAGGCACCAAACAGAGCAATGATGAGAGCTGTCGGCTTTACCGATGAAAGTTTTAAGAAACCGCAAATCGGAGTAGTCAGCAACTGGGCTGAAACAACACCATGTAACATTCATTTAAATGACCTTGCGCAATTTGCGAAAGAAGGTGTATCTGAAGCGGGCGGTGTACCAGTTCAATTCAATACAATTACCGTAGCAGACGGTATCGCAATGGGAACACCGGGAATGCGTTTCTCATTACCGTCACGTGATATCATTGCAGACTCTATTGAAACAATGGTACAGGGACAGAACTTCGACTCATTCGTTGCAATCGGTGGATGTGATAAAAATATGCCTGGCTGTGCGATTGCTATCGCGAACACGAATATTCCGGCTGTATTTGTCTATGGTGGAACAATTGCACCGGGACGTCATAACGGTCAGGATATCGATTTGGTCTCTGTATTTGAAGGTGTCGGTAAGTGGAACAACGGTGATATTGATGATGCAGAGCTTAAAAAAGTAGAATGTGCAGGGTGTCCGGGTCCGGGTGCATGCGGTGGTATGTATACGGCAAACACAATGGCTGCAGCACTTGAAGCGATGGGGCTCAGTCTCCCTGGTTCAGCATCAAACCCAGCAGTGACAAAAGAAAAAGAACAGGATGTATACGAAGCAGGGAAAGCTGTACTTAACCTGCTTGAAAAGGAAATTTATCCGAGCGATATTTTGACAAGAGAAGCTTTTGAAAATGCAATCACTGTCGTGCTTGCGTTAGGCGGTTCGACAAATGCGATCCTGCACCTACTGGCAATTGCTCATGCAGCTGAAGTTGAGCTGACTATCGATGATTTTAACGATTTTCAGGAGAAAGTACCTCATCTGGCTGACTTAAAACCATCAGGTAAATACGTATTCCAGGATCTGTTTAATGTCGGCGGCGTGCAGGGAGTTATGAAGTATCTTCACGAAAAAGGATATATTCACGGAGACTGCATGACAGTCACAGGTAAAACAGTTGCCGAGAACCTTGCTGAAGTGGAACATTTAAAAGCTGGACAGGATGTTATTCTGCCGCTTGAAAACCCTAAACGTGCTGACGGCCCGTTAATCGTACTTAAAGGTAACCTTGCGCCAGAAGGTGCAGTAGCAAAAGTATCGGGTGTTAAAGTACGTCGACACGTCGGTGAAGCGAAAGTGTTCGATACTGAACAAGCAGCAATCGAAGCTGTGATGGAGAATGAGATAGTTAAAGGTGATGTAGTACTTGTTCGCTATGTTGGTCCTAAAGGCGGACCAGGTATGCCGGAGATGCTTTCATTATCAAGTTTAATCGTCGGTAAGGGACTCGGTGAAGATGTAGCGCTCTTAACAGACGGTCGTTTCAGTGGAGGAACTCACGGTCTTGTCGTCGGACATATTGCGCCTGAAGCACAGGAGGGAGGCAACGTCGCGTTAATTAAGACAGGTGATATCGTAACAATCGACCAGGATACAAAAGAACTGACGTTTAATGTTTCTGATGAAGTACTGGAAGAACGACGAAAAGACTTAGTACTGCCGCCTCTTCATAGCAAAGGCGTGCTAGGTAAATACGCACATATTGTATCGTCATCTTCAAAAGGTGCGATTACAGACTTCTTTAACCGGGATGATCTGCCGGGCCGAAACTAATAAAAAAGATGATAAAATCCGTACGTCATATTCTACCCGAATACTGACGTACGGATTCTTTTGTTTTTATCTAGTCTTATCTATTCAATTAGAAATGTGTAAAAAGTTAATAAAACATTTGATTTATGAAAAGCAGACGCAGCAATATTGAAAACGATTACATATTCTGAAATGTTAGACTATTTGAAATAATTAACTTTTTGATGTTGCTTTTAAATAAATTACGAGGTATTATACATTCACTAAGTAATTTAAATACTCAAACAATTCAAATATAAGAACTTAAAGCGTTGAAGGGAACTTCGTTACTGCATTACATTTTCAGAGACTGAGTGATTGGTGCGAACTCAGAATGCAGCAGTAAAGAATCTCATCCCTGAGTGCCCGGCTGAAAAGAAGTAGGCTGGGACGGGTTAAAACTCGTTATTCATTTTAACTGGTTATGCCAGTTGCAGAGGTATGTACAGAAATGTGTATACAAATTTGGGTGGTACCGTGAAAGCTCCTTTCTCCCCATTGATCATTACTATAATGATCTTTGAGAGAATTGGGCTTTTTTATTTTAAGTTTATGCTATAAGGAGGAAATATTATGAAGGTTGAAGTTGAACACTCACAAGAAGTTATTGCGAATATAAAAACAGGTGCTGACTTATTAGTAGAAGCATTAGCAGAACATGAAGTAGATACTGTCTTCGGTTATCCAGGCGGTGCAGTACTTCCGATTTACGATGCGCTCTACCGTCATGAGAGTTCATTCAAACACATTCTTTGTAGACATGAACAGGGCTTAATCCACGCAGCAGAAGGATATGCCAGAGTGAGCAGCAAGCCGGGAGTTGTTATTGCAACAAGCGGACCGGGTGCAACGAACTTAATTACAGGTATTACCGACGCGATGATGGACTCGCTGCCAATTGTTGCATTTACCGGTCAGGTGTCATCAAAAGTTATCGGTACAGATGCTTTCCAGGAAGCGGACATCATCGGGTTAACCACACCGATTACAAAACACAATTATCAGGTTACAGATGTAAAAGATTTAAAACGGATTGTTAAAGAAGCATTTCACATCGCTTCTACAGGACGACCGGGTCCGGTGGTTGTCGATATACCAAAAAATATTTCGGAAGCAGTTGTTGAAACTGAAACAGATGATGCAATTCGCCTGCCAGGCTATCAGCCGACAATTAAACCGAATCCACTGCAGATTAACCGATTACTGGAAGCACTGCAAAACTCTGAGCGTCCGGTTGTTTTAACCGGCGCAGGTGTTCAGTTTGCACAAGCTTCTGAAGAACTTCGCACATTCGTTAAAAAGTATAATCTGCCAGTAGTATCCACGCTGCTTGGACTTGGAACTTTTAACGCAGACGATAAAAACTTCTTAGGTATGGCAGGAATGCACGGGACGTATGCTGCGAACATGGCAATCCATGATGCTGACTTACTAATTAACATCGGTGCAAGATTCGATGACAGACTGACAGGTAAAATTGCTGATTTTGCACCACATGCAAGAGTCGCTCACATCGATATTGACCCTGCAGAAATCGGCAAAAACATAGAAACACAAATACCTGTAGTCGCTGATGCAAAAGAAGCACTTGAACTATTAAACAACGGAAAATGTGAAATGAAAATAATAGACAGCTGGAGACATAAAACACAAACTGACAAAGAACAGAACCCACTGTGGTACAAACGCAGTGAAGATTTAATCTCCCCGCAGTGGTTTATCGAACAAATATATGAAGCAACTGAAGGCAAAGCGATAGTGACGACAGATGTCGGTCAGCATCAGATGTGGAGTGCACAGTTTTATAACTTTAGGGAGCCGAATCATTTTGTTACTTCCGGAGGTCTTGGCACAATGGGCTTCGGTTTACCGGCAGCTATCGGTGCGCAGCTGGCATTTCCAGACAAGACCGTAGTTGCTATTGTCGGTGACGGCGGTTTCCAGATGACGATGCAGGAGCTTGCAACACTGAAACAGTACGGTTTGCCGGTAAAAGTAATTATCGTGAACAACGAAGCACTTGGCATGGTTAGACAGTGGCAGGAGAAATTTTACGACGAACGCTATTCGGAATCTCTGATGCAGACAAATCCGGACTTTGTAAAACTCGGTGAAAGCTTCGGGGTTAAATCATTCAGATATACCGAGGAAGATGAAGTATCAACAGAGCTGAAAGAAGCATTGGTTTCAGATGAACCGGTGCTGATAGATGCGAGAGTTGTAAAACTAGATCTTGTATATCCAATGGTGCCTGCAGGAAAAGGGAATTACGAAATGATAGGAGTGAGACCATGCAGCGAGTAATCACATTAACAGTTCAAAACTCAAGTGGCGTGCTGAACAGAGTAACAGGGATGCTTGCCAAACGAGGATTTAATATCGAAAGCATTACAGTGGGAGCGTCGGAAGCCGAGGGTATATCGAAAATGACAATTGTTGTCGATATTGCAAATGATAAGAGCTCGGAACAGCTGACTAAACAACTGCATAAACAAATCGACATTCTGAAAGTTGATGATATTACCGACTCAAAAATTGTCTCGAGAGAACTCGCACTGATTAAAGTCGGGGCGAACAGCACATCGAGAAGCGAGATCCAAAGTATTATCGAACCGTTCAGAGCAAGGGTGCTCGATGTTTCAAAAAACTCACTCATTATAGAAGTAACAGGAAAACCGGACAAGGTGGATGCGTTAATTGAACTGCTGACACCTTACGGTTTGAAAGATTTATCCCGCACGGGTGTTACAGCATTCAGACGCGGACAGCAGAAAAACATACAGGATTTAAAAACACTCAGTGTTTAAAAATATTATATATAAAAGGGAGAAATTAAATTATGGCTAAAGTTTATTATGACAAAGATATCAATACAGAAAGTTTGCAGGGGAAAACAGTAGCAATCGTAGGATACGGCTCACAGGGGCATGCACATGCACAAAACTTAAGAGACTCTGGGCATAATGTAATCGTCGGACTGCGTAAAGGTAAATCATACGACAAAGCGAAAGAAGACGGTTTTGATGTAAGAACTGTCGGTGAAGCAGTTAAAGATGCTGATGTGACTATGGTATTACTGCCGGATGAAGGACAGCAGAAAGTGTACGAAGCAGAAATTAAAGATAACTTAAAAGAAAACAGCTCATTAGCTTTCGCACACGGCTTTAACGTTCACTATAACCAGATCGTACCTCCGGAAAACGTTGACGTATTCCTAGTTGCACCGAAAGGACCGGGACACTTAGTACGCCGTACGTATCAGGAAGAAGCGGGTGTGCCTGCATTGTTCGGAGTATTCCAGGACGTAACAGGAAGTGCTGCAGATGTTGCCAAAGCATACGCTCAGGGAATCGGAGCAGCACGTGCCGGAGTACTTGAAACTTCATTCCAGGAAGAAACGGAAACTGATTTATTCGGAGAACAGGCAGTACTGTGCGGTGGATTAACATCACTTGTTAAAGCCGGTTTTGAAACATTGACTGAAGCGGGTTACCAGCCGGAAGTTGCATACTTCGAATGTCTGCACGAATTAAAACTTATCGTGGACTTAATGTATGAAGGCGGCATGGAAAACATGCGCTACTCAATTTCAGATACAGCTCAGTGGGG
>JBQDHL010000088.1:0-4484 GCA_052093725.1 Jeotgalicoccus sp.
TATGTATCGAACAACCGTCACATTAATCTTCTTGAGCAGGCAAAAGTAGCGATTGAAGATGCGATATCTTCGGCAGAAATGAATGTGCCGGTGGATATTATCCAAATCGATCTCATAAAAACATGGGAACTGCTTGGTGAAGTTATTGGAGAAGACGTATCGGAACAATTAATAGATAAACTCTTTAGTCAATTCTGTCTAGGGAAGTAAATACAGGAGGTTAAATAATGACCGGCAATATTAAATATGATGTGATAGTTATCGGAGCAGGTCACGCTGGTGTTGAAGCGGGGCTTGCGGCAAGCCGCAAAGGATTAAATACACTGATGCTGACGATTAATCTGGATAATATCGCATTTATGCCATGTAACCCTTCTGTCGGCGGACCGGCAAAAGGAATCGTTGTGCGTGAAGTAGATGCGCTCGGCGGTCAAATGGCAAAAGTGATAGACAAAACTCACATCCAGATGCGGATGCTGAATACAGGTAAAGGACCTGCAGTACGCGCATTACGCGCACAGGCAGATAAAGTTCTTTATCAGCAGGAAATGAAATCACTGCTTGAGCAGGAACCGAATTTAGATATTTTACAAGGACTCGTTGACGAACTCATTATAGAAGATGATGTCATCCGCGGTGTCAGAACGAATGTTGGCACAATATTCGATGCTGATGCAGTAATTATTACGACAGGAACATTCCTGCGCGGTGAAATTATTTTAGGTGACTTAAAATATTCAAGCGGACCGAATCACCAGATTCCGTCACTCGCACTCGCAGATCAGCTGAAAGACCTCGGCTTTGAAATTATCCGTTTTAAAACGGGGACACCGCCGCGCGTCAATGCGGATTCAATCGATTACAGCAAGACTGAAATTCAGCCCGGGGACGATGTTCCGCGAGCATTCAGTTTCGACACGACAGAGTTCATTATGGACCAGCTGCCATGCTGGTTAACATACACGTCTACAGAAACACACGAAATTATTACAGCGAACCTGCACCTGTCTGCAATGTACTCAGGTGTAGTTCAGGGAACAGGGCCGAGATACTGCCCGTCAATCGAAGATAAGATTGTTCGTTTCAATGATAAACCGCGTCACCAGATATTTCTTGAGCCTGAAGGCCGTAACACGAAGGAAGTTTACGTGCAGGGCTTATCAACGAGCATGCCGGAAAGCGTTCAGCGCGACATGGTGAGAAGCATACCGGGACTTGAAAATGCACGTATGATGCGTGCAGGCTACGCAATTGAGTATGATGCACTTGTACCAACTCAGCTGTGGCCGACGCTTGAAACTAAAAAAATTAAAAATCTTTATACTGCCGGCCAGATTAACGGTACGAGCGGTTATGAAGAAGCGGCAGGACAGGGACTAATCGCCGGTATTAATGCAGCGAATAACCTGCTTGGTAAAGAAGAACTAATCTTAAGCCGTACAGATGCGTACATTGGTGTGCTGATAGACGATTTAGTAACGAAAGGCACAAATGAACCATACCGTCTGTTAACATCACGTGCAGAACACAGACTGCTGCTCCGCCACGATAATGCGGATATCCGTCTAACTGAAATCGGCTATGAGAACGGCTTGATCAGTGAAGAGCGTCTTGGACGTTACCATCAGAAAAAAGCAAACATTGATGCTGAGCTCGAACGTCTGCAAAAAACGCGCATTAAACCAAATGAGCATACACAGAAGATCGTCGCTGAACACGGCGGAACGGCTTTAAAAGATGGCATTTTAGCTGCGGACTTATTAAGACGTCCGGAGATGGATTATGTATCTATTATGGAAATCTTAAACGAAGAAATTACACTGCATCAGGAAGAATACGAGCAGGTTGAAGTACAAATTAAATACGATGGTTATATTAAAAAATCATTACAGCAAGTCGATAAGATGAAGCGTATGGAAGATAAAAAAATTCCTGATAACATCGATTATGATGCGATACACTCACTGGCGACAGAAGCGCGCATGAAACTTAAAGAAGTTAAGCCGCTGAACATCGCACAGGCATCGCGTATTTCAGGGGTAAACCCTGCAGACACTTCAATCCTCTTAATCTATATCGAACAAGGTAATGTGAAAAGGGTAGAGTCATGAAGGAAACAGAATTTATAAATGCATTGAAAGACCAGGGTATTGAACTGTCAGCAGTACAGATTGGACAGTTCAATACTTATTACAAAATGCTTGTTGAATGGAACGAAAAAATTAATTTAACTGCTGTAACTGAAAAAGAAGAAGTTTATTTAAAACACTTTTACGACTCAATTACGCCGTTATTTTATGCGGATATCGAAGAAGGTGCCAGTCTTTGCGACGTTGGCGCCGGTGCCGGTTTCCCGAGTATTCCGATGAAAATTATCCGTCCGGACTTAAAAGTTACAATCGTTGATTCTTTAAATAAGCGTATTAATTTTTTAAATGAATTAACTGCGGTCCTCGGACTGGATAAAATCCATCTTGTTCACGACAGAGCAGAAACATTTGGCAACCACAAAGCGGATGCGAGACATATGTTCGACGTAGTAACAGCCCGTGCTGTTGCACAGCTGAACGTCTTATCTGAACTGTGCCTGCCGCTTGTCCGTACGGGCGGTCAGTTTATCGTGATGAAAGGCAAAAAAGCGCAGGAAGAACTCGACGAGAGTAAATTTGCGCTGAATCTGCTTGGTGGGGAACTGACAAAAGTTCACCAGCTGTCATTGCCGAAAGAAGAAAGTGACCGTTACATTATGATTATCGATAAAAAACGTAAAACACCTAAAAAGTATCCGCGTAAACCGGGTACACCTAACAAATCCCCATTAAAATAAAAGGGTGGTGGAATGTGTGAAAAAACCATTTTCAAAATTATTTAATCTCATAGATAAAAGCGAAACGCGTGCTGATGAAGATTCTTTAGTTACTGTACTGATAGAACACATCGTACCGAACCAGTACCAGCCGCGTACTGTATTTAATCATCAGCGTATTGAGGAGCTCGCACATTCCATCAAAGCGCACGGGCTGCTGCAGCCGATTACACTGCGTCCGATTGAAGAGGGCATGTATGAAATTATTGCAGGCGAGCGCAGATTCAGAGCATTAAAACATTTAGGCTATGAAGATACTCAGGCCATCGTTAAATATTTAACAGATCAGGAATCGGCAGCGATTGCACTGATTGAAAATATTCAGCGGGAGAACTTATCGAGTATCGAAGAAGCGAGAGCATATAAGCAGTTACTGCAGATGGATGATATTACGCAGAAAGATCTTGCTGAGAGTATCGGCAAAAGTCAGTCATTTATCGCTAATAAATTACGTCTGTTAAAACTGTCTAACGACGTTATAACGGCGCTTGAAAAAGATGATATTACTGAAAGGCACGCACGGGCACTACTTATACTGGATAACGATACCCAATGCGACGTTCTTCAGAATATCGTTAAGGATAACCTGACGGTTAAAGAAACAGAACTTGCTGTAAAGAATCGTCAGAAAGTCCGTATCGAACAAATTAACTTTAATGATGATGTGGCATTTATGCTGAACGACTTTGAGCGTGATATTAAGAAACTGCAGGACAAAGGTATCGATGTGAACATCGAAACATCTGAAACCGATGAGCTGCACGAAGTAACGATACGTATATACAAATAGTGCTCACACCTGACAGTGTGGGTTCTTTTTTGACTTACAAACAGGCATGTTGCTGTTATAATTGAACTGTATTTAACTATGTAAAGTCGGTGAGTTTACGGTGGAAATTATAGAACTGTCTATTAAGGATATCCGCAAAAATCCATACCAGCCGAGGCAGACATTTGATGAAGAAAAGCTGGAAGATTTAAAGAACAGTATTTTAATTCACGGTGTGATGCAGCCGGTCACCGTCAGAAAGTCAGTGAAAGGCTATACACTGGTTGCCGGAGAACGGCGTCTCCGGGCAAGTAAGAAAGCAGGGCTCGAGAAGATTCCTGCGATTGTAACTGGAATGTCCGACAGAGAAATGATGGAACTTGCGATTATAGAAAACCTGCAGCGTGAAGACTTAAGTGCACTGGAAGAAGCCGAAAGTTATAAAGAACTTATGACCAAAGCAGAGCTGACGCAGGACGAACTGTCACAGCGACTCGGCAAATCGAGATCGTATATTGCGAATATGCTGAGGTTGTTAAATTTACCGGCCGCAGTCAAACGCGCGATGAACGAACAGAAACTGAGCAGCGCACACGGCAGAACACTGCTGTCTTTGAAAGACCCGCTGTTAATGGAGCAGGTCGCCAAAGAAGCAATTGATCAGAACATGAGTGTACGTTCGCTTGAAGCGTATGTAAAAACGTTCGATAAAAAGAAAACAATTAAGAAAACGAGTAAAAAGCTGAAATTCCTGCAAGGATATGAAAATCAGCTGAAAGAGCATTACGGAACGAATGTAGAAATAAAAAAAGTGAAAAATAAAGGAATGATACAGCTGGAGTTTACATC
>JBQDHL010000088.1:4584-6543 GCA_052093725.1 Jeotgalicoccus sp.
GGGGCAACGATATTCATCTGGTTTTTCGTCGTCGTTGCAATACTTGAAGCATTCAGCATACCAGTCGCAACGTTATTAGCCGGTGCTGGTGTTGTAGGTTTAGCACTTGGTTTTGGTGCGCAGAGCCTAGTCAAAGATATGATTACCGGATTCTTTATCATTTTGGAAAACCAGTTTGATAAAGGGGATTTTGTCAGAGTAAATACGTCAGGTACTACTGTTGCCGAAGGTGAAGTGTTATCATTAGGATTGCGATCATCACGTATTCAAGGTTATGAAGGCGAATTATATATGATTCCGAACGGCACGATTAACGAAGTTATAAACTTCTCTCGTTATAATTCGATTGCATATCTGGATATGAATTTTTCAATTCAGGAAAATCTGGATAAAGTTGAAGAGACGATTAATAAATATTTCGAAAATCACTGGCGTGAAGAAGAAGTGCTTACCGAGCAGCCGGCAATATTAGGCGTGCAGGATATTCAGCAGGGTGAGGCAACGATCAGAGTCATGTTGACAACCCAGCCGATGGAGCATTTCGGTGCAACGAGACGTACTCGTAAGCGCTTGAAACAGTATTTGGAATCACAAGGCGTATTTGTATCTGTACCTACGATGGACATTAGCGATTTTGATCAAAATGATGCCGGGGAGTAAGAGAATATGGAGAAAAAATACGATTTAAATAATATTGTTGAAATGAAAAAACCACATCCATGCGGTACGAACAGTTTTCAAATTGTCCGGATGGGCGCGGATATAAAAATCAGATGTACAAACTGCGACCGGACGATAATGATGCCGCGCCGCGATTTCGATAAACGACTTAAAAAAGTAATTTTAAATTAAAGGAGAAACTATTATGTCTTTAACTGCAGGAATTGTAGGGTTGCCGAACGTCGGTAAATCAACACTCTTTAACGCAATAACAAAAGCGGGTGCACTCGCTGCCAACTATCCATTCGCAACAATCGATCCGAACGTCGGTATCGTTGAAGTGCCGGATGAGCGTCTTAACGTTTTAACACAAATCGTTGTACCTAAAAAAACTGTTCCGACAGCATTCGAATTTACGGATATTGCCGGAATTGTTAAAGGAGCTTCAAAAGGTGAAGGGCTAGGAAACAAATTCTTAGCGAACATTCGTGAAGTTGATGCAATCTGTCAGGTTGTCCGCGCATTCGATGATGAAAACGTTACTCACGTATCTGGTACAGTAAATCCTCTTGATGACATTGAAGTTATCAATATGGAATTAATATTTGCAGACCTTGAAAGTATCGACAAACGTTTGCCGAAAGCAGAAAAAATGGCGAAACAAAAAGATAAAGATGCAATGGCTGAAGTGAAGATTCTGACGAGAATCAAAGAAGGTCTTGAAGACGGTAAGCCCGTTCGTGCACTTGAATTCTCTGATGAAGAAATAAAATCAGTTAAACACTTCCACCTGCTGACTCAAAAGCCGACATTGTATGTGGCGAACGTTGCTGAAGATGACTTATCATCACTTGAAGACAACGAACATTTATCAGCAATTAAAAAATATGCTGACGAAGAAGGATCTCAGGTTATCGTGATTTCTGCGAAAGTAGAAGAAGAAATCGCAGTACTTGAAGACGATGAAAAAGAAATGTTCTTAGAAGAACTTGGGTTATCTGAATCAGGTCTTGATAAACTGGTTAGAGCATCTTATGACCTGCTTGGACTTGCAACATACTTCACTGCCGGTGTGCAGGAAGTAAGAGCATGGACATTTAAAAAAGGAATGACGGCGCCTGAATGTGCTGGAATTATTCATACTGATTTCCAAAAAGGATTTATCCGTGCTGAAACAGTCGGCTACGATGACCTTGTGGCAGCGGGCAATGAAGCAAAAGCGAAAGAAGCCGGTAAAGTCCGTCTTGAAGGTAAAGATTACATTATGAAAGACGGCGACGTCGTTCACTTCAGATTTAA
>JBQDHL010000089.1:0-6256 GCA_052093725.1 Jeotgalicoccus sp.
AACTGGGTGCCGACAGTATTCAGGAACACGAACTCATTAAAGCTAAAAAAGAATTGTCCGACAGTTACTATCAGCGTGACATTAAGAAAGACGTCCGCAATGAAAAAGTAGAAGCACTTGCTGTCGGCGATGAAGTTGATGTGCTGACATACGGACAAAAAGGCGAAATCATCGCACTGAAAGGCGACAAAGTCACAGTGCAGATGGGCATTATTAAAATGAAGCTCGATAAGTCTGAAGTAAAAAAACGCAAAGCAAAAAAACCGCAAAAGCCTGTAACAATCCGTCAGAACAAAACACAGGTCAATCGCACGCTTGATCTCCGAGGTGAACGTTACGAAGACGCATTAATCCGTCTCGAGCATTATCTTGACCAGGTGCTGCTGTCGAACTTCTCTGATGTAGAGATTATTCACGGTAAAGGTACAGGGGCACTGCAAAAAGGTGTGCAGCAGTATTTAAAACGCCACCCGAAAGTATCATCATTCAGAGGCGGCATGCCGAGTGAAGGCGGCTTCGGTGTGACGATAGTCGAAATGAAGTAGGTGATCTTAGTGGATAACTTTGATATGTATAAACTTGCGAAGGTACTTATAGTGATTAGTGTGATAATGTTTATAAGCGGCATTGTCTATCTGATGTATTTCACGTAAGCAATACCGTTGAGTGACAAAATGAATTGTTGTATAATAAAAGCAATACAAATATGGAGGTAGTTTTATATGGCATTATATGATGTGAACGATGCAGGATTTAAAGAAGAAGTTGGTAGTGGACTTACATTAGTAGACTTTTGGGCACCTTGGTGCGGGCCTTGTAAAATGATCGCTCCAATCCTTGAAGAATTAGCACCTGAAGTTGAAGGTAAAGCTAACATTGCTAAATTAAACGTTGACGATAACCAAGCTACAGCAAGCGAGTACGAAGTTATGAGTATTCCAACTTTAATCCTTTTCAAAGACGGCGAGCCTGTTGATAAAGTTGTTGGATTCCAGCCTAAAGAGCAGCTTGCTGCATTAATAGAAAAACACGCTTAATTGATAAAAGCCGCCATTTTGGCGGCTTTTTTTATGAAGAAGGGATGAATCATGTCAGAACTTAAACTTAAACTGTCAGTCCTGCCGGTAGAACCCGGCTGTTATTTAATGAAAAACAGCGATGATGAAATTATTTATGTGGGCAAGGCGAAAAATCTCAGAAGCAGAGTCAGATCATACTTTACCGGCGCGCACGATCAGAAAACGATGCGCCTCGTTGCCGATATCGTCGACTTTGACTTTATTGTCACACAATCGGAAGTTGAATCACTGCTCTTAGAGAACACATTAATTAAAAAACACCTTCCAAGATATAATATTTTATTAAAAGATGATAAAAGCTATCCATTTATTAAAATAACGAAGGAAAAACATCCGAAACTTGTCGTGACACGTACGGTGAAGCCGAAGACCGGCAAGTTTTTCGGACCGTATCCGAATGCGTACAGCGCGCATGAAACGAAAAAGCTGCTCGACCGCATTTATCCGCTTAGAAAATGTAACGTCATGCCGGACAAATTATGTCTGTATTATCATATCGGACAGTGCCTTGGCCCTTGTGTGTTCAATGTTACAGACGAACAAAACCAGCAGATGATCGACGGCATTACTAACTTTTTAAATGGCGAAACTGACGGAGTAGTAGCGGAGCTGAAAGGGAAAATGCACGCTGCCTCTGAAGAACTGGAGTTTGAAAAGGCGAAAGAATACCGTGACTTAATGGGACACATTGAAAATACGATGCTGAAGCAGAATATGCTGACGAGCGATATGACAGCGCGCGACTGCTTCGGCTACGCGGTAGATAACGGCTGGATGTCGGTGTCTGTACTCTTTATCAGAAACGGTAAGCTGATCGAGAAAAAAGCTGAAATGTTCCCGATGAACGATGATCTGGAGGAAGAATTCTTCAGATTTATCGTGCAGTTTTATGATCTTAACTCGAACCTGATGCCGAAAGAAGTGCATATTCCGAAAGAATTTAACGCTAAGCTGCTCGATGAAGCACTGCCGGCTGCTGTTAAAGCACCGTCGCGCGGAGCGAAACGTGAAATGGTGGACCTTGCGTCGAAAAATGCGAGCATTGCCGCAGACAATAAATTCGAAATGATCGCGCGTGACGAAGCACGTACGATTAAAGCGATTGAAACGCTCGGTGATATTATGAACATCGAGACACCGCGCCGCATTGAAGCGTTCGATAACTCGAATATTCAGGGTGTGGACCCGGTCAGTGTCATGGTGTCGTTTATCGACGGTAAACCGTCCAAAAAAGATTATCGTAAATATAAAATTAAAACGGTCACGGGGCCGGATGACTACGCGTCTATGGCCGAAGCGGTCAGACGCCGCTATACACGCGTCTTAAAAGAAGGACTGCCGCTGCCTGATATGATTATTGTCGACGGGGCAGTGGGGCATATGAACACGGTTAAAAACGTGCTCTTAAACGAACTGTCCCTCGATATACCGGTCGCAGGTCTTGCTAAGAACGAGAAGCATGAAACGGCGGAACTGTTATATGGTGATCCGGCTGAAATCGTGCCGATGAAAAAGAACTCGCAGAGCTTTTATCTTCTGCAGCGGATTCAGGACGAAGTGCATAGATTCGCAATTTCATTTCATAGAAATACGCGCCGAAAAACATCAATTGTTTCGCAGCTCGATAATATCGAAGGCGTGGGTCCCACACGAAAGAGAAAGTTACTTTCAAAGTTCGGTTCAATTAAGAGGATGAAAGATCAAAGTGTGAACGATTTCACAGAGATTGGTATTCCAAAAAATGTAGCAGAGAACATAGTTCGAAAGCTAAGTGAAGACGCATAATGCTGCGAATGTAAAATTAAAGTGTAAAAGATTAAACGGTGTCTTGATTTGTAAAATTATTACGGGTAAAATAAGAGTTAAAGTTTGTTGACAAATAGTTAGGGGGTCTTTCAGTGTCGAATCAAGATTCAGGTTTTTACATTCGCAGATTACATTCTTTACTCGGTGTTATTCCGCTGGGCGTCTTTTTAATCCAGCATTTACTGGTTAACTTTACCGCTACATACAGTGAAGAGGCATTTAACATTGCTTCAAGTATTATGGGTAACTTGCCGTTCGTTATTCTGCTTGAGATTTTCATCATTTACTTACCAATTCTGTTCCACGGTATTTACGGTATTTATATCGCATTTACTTCTAAAAATAATGTGGGCAGATACGGAACATACCGTAACTGGATGTTCGTGCTTCAAAGAATTTCAGGCGTGGTTGCATTTATCTTCATCGCAGTTCACGTTTACCAAACGCGTTTCCAAGTATTTTTAGGTGAAGAAGTAAACTTCCAAATGGTAGAGCAGATTGTTGCGAACCCATTCTGGTTAGTATTCTGGATCGTCGGAGTTATTGCGACGGTATTCCATTTTGCGAACGGTTTATGGTCATTCATGATTACTTGGGGTATTACACAGTCAAATAAATCGCAGCAGATTATGAGCTACGTAGCAATTTTAGTTTTCTTAGTAATTTCTACAATCGGACTAATGGCAATTTTTGCGTTTGTATAGGTTTGTATAGAAGGAGTGTAAATAATGGCGGATAATAAAGTAATTGTTGTCGGCGGGGGTCTCGCTGGTTTAATGGCAACGATCAAAGCAGCAGAATCTGGTGCTAACATAGATTTATTTTCAATCGTTCCGGTAAAACGTTCACACTCAGTGTGTGCACAGGGCGGAATTAACGGTGCAGTAAATACGAAAGGTGAGGGTGACTCACCATCAATCCACTTTGACGATACAGTATACGGCGGAGACTTTTTAGCGAATCAGCCACCTGTTAAAGCAATGACGGATGCAGCACCGGAAATTATTCACCTGCTTGACCGTATGGGAGTAATGTTCAACAGAACACCTGAAGGTTTACTAGACTTCAGACGTTTTGGCGGAACGCTTCACCACCGTACAGCATATGCAGGTGCAACGACTGGCCAGCAATTACTGTATGCTCTTGATGAGCAGGTAAGAAGCTTCGAAGTTAAAGGACAAGTCGACAAGTATGAAGGATGGGAATTCCTTGGAGTAGTTGTAGACGACGAAGGCAGAGCGCGCGGTATTACAGCACAGGAAATCACAAGCGGAGAAATTAAAACTTTCAAAGCTGACGCTGTAATTATGGCGACAGGCGGTCCTGGAATTATCTTCGGTAAATCGACGAACTCGATGATTAACACAGGATCAGCGGCTTCAATTGTTTATCAGCAGGGTGCAGTATACGCGAACGGTGAGTTTATTCAAATTCACCCGACAGCAATTCCCGGAGACGATAAACTTCGTCTGATGAGTGAATCTGCACGCGGAGAAGGCGGACGTGTTTGGACTTATAAAGACGGCAAGCCCTGGTACTTCCTTGAAGAAAAATATCCGGACTACGGTAACTTAGTACCCCGCGATATCGCAACACGTGAAATATTTGACGTGTGTGTTAACCAGAAGCTCGGCATTAACGGCGAGAATATGGTTTACCTTGATTTATCACATAAAGATTCGCACGAACTCGATGTAAAACTCGGCGGGATTATTGAAATCTACGAGAAATTTACAGGCGACGACCCGCGTAAAGTTCCAATGAAGATTTTCCCGGCAGTACACTACTCAATGGGTGGTCTGTACGTAGACTACGACCAGATGACGTCTATTCCAGGATTATTTGCAGCAGGAGAATGTGATTACTCGCAGCACGGCGGAAACCGCTTAGGTGCGAACTCATTACTGTCGGCAATTTACGGCGGGATGGTTGCAGGACCAAATGCGATGGAATACGTGCAAGGACTTGAGACTTCTTACGACGATCTTGATGAGTCACTTTACGAAAAATATGCTAACGCTGAGCAGGAGAAATTCGATAATATTCTTGCGATGGACGGTACGGAAAATGCGTACGTAATCCACAAAGAACTTGGAGAAATCATGACAGCAAACGTAACAGTTGTTCGTCAGAACGATAGATTGCTTGAAACTGACAAGAAAATCTTAGAGTTAATGGAACGTTACAAACAAATCAACATTAACGACACTAAGAAATGGAGTAACCAGGCGGCATTCTTTACACGCCAGTTATGGAACATGCTTGTCCTTGCACGTGTAATTACAATTGGTGCATACAACAGAAACGAATCACGCGGTGCGCATTACAAACCGGACTTCCCGGAACGTAATGACGAAGAATGGCTGAAAACAACTAAAGCATTCTTTGAAGGACCAACTGAAGCACCAAGATTCGAATACGAAGACGTAGACGTGAGCTTAATTCCGCCGCGTATTCGTGACTATTCAGCTAAACATTAGTAGAAGGGGATGGCTAAATAAAAATGAGTACTACAGCAACTGAAACAAAAACAATAAAGCTAAGTATTAAACGCCAGGAAAATCCGGAAGCTAGCAGTTACTGGGAAGAATTCGAAATTCCATACCGCCCGAACATGAACATCATCAGTGCGCTTATGGAAATTCAAAGAAACCCGGTCAATTCAAAAGGCCAAAAAACAACTGCAGTAACTTGGGACGCAAGCTGTCTTGAAGAAGTCTGCGGAGCATGTTCAATGGTAATAAACGGCAACGCGCGCCAGTCATGTACTGCGCTTGTTGACCAGTACCAGCAGCCAATCAAATTAGAACCAATGAGCACTTTCCCTGTAGTGAGAGACCTTCAGGTAGACCGTTCATTCATGTTCGACAACTTAAAACGCGTTCAGGCGTGGGTACCTATCGATGGTACATACGACCTTGGACCAGGACCAAGAATGCCTGAGAAAAAACGTCAGATCGCTTATGAATTATCAAAATGTATGTCATGCGGCGTATGTTTAGAAGTTTGTCCGAACGTTAACGACAAATCTAAATTCATGGGTGCAGCACCAATTTCTCAAGTTCGTTTATTCAACCTTCACCCTACAGGCAGCATGTCTAAGAACGAAAGACTAGATGCACTAATGGGTACAGGCGGAATCGCAGAATGCGGAATGGCACAAAACTGTGTCGAAGCATGTCCAAAAGGAATTCCTTTAACGACATCAATCGCATCAATGCAACGCGAAACAACATTCCACATGTTCAAATCATTCTTTGGTAGTGACCACGAAGTAAACTAATATATTTATTTTGAATTAGGCAGGATCCCGTTCGTGGGGTTCTGCTTTTTTTTACTTATATAACTCGTTTTCGGTGATAAGTCGTTGA
>JBQDHL010000090.1:0-6231 GCA_052093725.1 Jeotgalicoccus sp.
TATCTTATTGTTTTAAGTCCGTTAGACCAGTTAACTGTAGTAGTAATTACAGCTTCGATAGTTGCATTGTGTAATTCAGCAGGTGCGAATTTAGTCATTTCTTCAAAGTCAGTGAACAGGCTGAATGCACCGAATGGTCCAACAGTTGCCATGTTGAAGTTAGAAAGAATCTGACGCAGTGAAAGTGTTGCTGCAACACCTAGAGTTGAGCCGTAACCAACGATACCTGCTGCTTTGTTGCCAAATTCAGGTCCGATGTAGTCGAGAAGGTTTTTAAGTGCCGGTGAAATAGCTTTGTTGTATTCTGGAGTAACAAAGATATAACCGTCAAGTGAATCAATTTTAGCTGACCAGTTATTGATTACGTCAGAACCGTACTGTTTGTTAGCCATTGCCGGCGGTAAAGCTTCTTTAAATAATGGTGCTTCGTAATCTTTAATGTCGACGATTTCGAATTCAGCACCTGTGTCTAATTTTTCAGCAAAGTCTTTAAGCCACTCTGCAACCTGCAAGTTAACACGTGATTCACGTGTACTACCTGTAACGATACCAATTTTAGTCATTATATAATTCCTCCGGTGTGTTATTATTATCAAGTTACATTTTGTAACTATTTATCAATATACATCATTTCGATTTAGAAATAAAGACTTTTGCTCAATCTTTTTTGAGAAATTGTCATGATTACGTTTACATGGTAAATTTAAATAGATTTCATACATTAGGAGCAATAAATATGGATATAGAAATTCGAAAAGTAATCGGCCATCCATCTGATCAAAAATTGAAAATGACCGATGGTGAAAGCCTCGCTGTACAAATACCATACGAACTCCTCGAGTCATTTTCCGGCACATTACATAACGCGGGAGTCCATGTTTTCTCCGATGAGTCATTTTATTATAAACGGCTGAATTTAAAAGTCCATATTGAATACTTAAAGAAATGGTATAACAGCCCGCTAAAAACAGAAGATTTAATTCACCAGTTTAATATTTCCGATGCGACTACAAGACTGTCGAAACTTAACAAAACGGAAATTCAAAAATTGGATTACATCCATGCACTGCTCAGTAACAATAAAGATATTGTTTTTATCGATCCTTTTTTAAATACAGTTAATGATAACATTCATTTGTTTCATAAAATGAAAAAACAGCTCAAGAATCAAAGGAAATCACTACTTGTCGCAGCATCCAGACTGGAAGATGCGTTTATCGCACAGCCTGATGTTATGAAATTAAATGAACAGGGTCTTCATGTAGTGGAGACGACGGATAATACCGATGAAAATTCGGATTCCAATGTAAGTAAAATCAAAGTGAAAGCACACGATAAAACAATCTTCGTCACAATTGAAGATATCGAATATCTGGAGAGTCAGGATGGCAAAGTGTATCTTAATCTCGGAGCGGAGAAATTCGTGATGGAATCGACGCTACAAAGTGCGGAAGAACAGCTTCAGCATCATGATTTTTATCGCTGCCACCGTTCTTATGTAGTTAATCTCCATAAAGTAAAAGAGATTATTACGTGGTCAAAAAATACTTACTCAGTTATTATCGATAATCCTGAAAAAACGAAAATCCCGCTGTCACGTGCCAAATTTAATGAAATTCAGGAAAAACTTGTAAAACTATAAAATAAAAAGGTGACTATATGAATATACATAAAATACAGGCGACGATTTACAGAGATCTGAGGGAGTTCTTTACTAACTATGCCGTCCTGACGCTGCTTATTATGCCACCTGCCATGGCCGGATTATATGGAATGACCCCGCGTCCTGACGGAATAGAGATACCGGTTATTATGATTTTTGTAGTCCTCGGCACTGCGCTATCTGCAGTAACGACAAATATTCCGCTGATGCTGTATGCGGAAGAAAATGAGCACGGAACATTAAAACTTGTGACTCATACGAAAAGTGATCTTATGAATGGACTCATCGGCAGAAGTATACTGACGCTGACTATCACTGCAGCAGTAACTGCAGTATCCCTCGTTATTATAGATGGTATGAATATCGTCAGTCTTCAAATGATTATCGGATATACAGCTGCGGCAGTGATATTTTTAAATCTCGGACTGTGGACGGGACTGCTTGCAAAGCTGCAGTCGACATCTACTGTTTACGGTGTGATGGTTTTATTTTTCCTCGGTATGACCCCGATTGTTGAAACATTGAATCTACCGGCGGGCAATATTATTACCGCGATTGTAGGACTGACTCCCATGTATCAATTGATGGCGATACATAATAACGCCGGAATAATGCCATACGTTATTTTAACAGCGTGGCTTATTGTAACAGTGTTTCTCGTCTATATTGCGGTATCAAAACGTGCTAAAACACTGTAGTACAGTTCGACTGTGAGGAGTACACTTTACCAAAAGACAGGTACAGCAGACATTAAATTTATACAACTCAATATTCATTTCCTACAACTCACCGTGATTATATCGCGGTGTTTTTATTTTGTCCGTAAACTTTAGTTAAGACATCAGCAAACAAAATAATTAGGAGGTTATAAATATGACTATGATTCAAGTAGACAACTTAAAAAAATCATTCGGAAGTGAAGATGCACTGCGCGGTATTTCTTTTAATGTAGAGCAAGGTGAAATATTCGGACTGCTCGGACCGAGTGGATCCGGGAAGACAACTACAATTAAAATTATGACAGGTGAATTTAAGCCGTCAGGCGGAGACGTTAATGTGAATAACTACAGCTATAAGCAGTTCAGCAAAAACGACTATATCAGCAGCCTCGGGATTTTATCGGATAAAAGTTCTTTATATGACCGACTGACGGTCAAAGATAATCTTGAGCTGTTCAGAAAGCTTTATAATGCGCCGAAAGGGTCGGTCGAAAAAGTATTAAAAGATGTCGGGCTCGAAAGCGAAATTAATAAAACAGTTTCTAAATTATCGAAAGGGATGAAACAGCGGATTCTTTTATGTAAGGCAGTGATTCACAGACCATCAATTTTATTCCTGGATGAGCCGACATCAGCACTCGATCCGACGACAACTGAAAGAATTCACGACATGCTCGAAGAGCTGCGCGATGAAGGCACGACAATTTTACTGACAACACACAATATGGATGAGGCAACGCGGTTATGTGATAACGTTGCTTTCCTTTACCAGGGTGTCATACAGGATTCAGGGGCACCTTTTGATTTAAGACATAAGTACAAACGTAATGAAGTTCATATCACATTTAATGATGGTAAAAGAAAGACGATTGAAAGAACAGTGGAAAACAAACAGCAACTTGATAATGTGCTGTTCAGTGAAGATGTTGCAGAAGTTAGAACGGATTTCCCGACACTCGGAGAAGTGTTTAAAAAAGTAACTGGTAAGGAGCTGGTTTAAATGAACATGACAAGAATGATGGCGATATTTGAAAAAGACTTAAAAGAATTTATGAAAAACATGATGCTGTTTACATCAGTACTTATTCCAATCCTTATGGCAGTGTTCTTCTCTAGAGTAGGTGTCGGAGCTGGAGCAGAAGGTGAAATGCCGCCGGAAATACTCGGGATTCTCGCAGGTGTCGTATTCTCGGCTGTAATATTCAGTTCGGTGATGACGATGATTGCTGAAGAAAATGAGAAAGACACATTAAGAGGACTGCTGCAGTCGCCGGCAACGATTATCGATATTATTCTCGGCAAGAGTATGGTAGTAATATTGATGACGATTATCTCACTGGTCATTTCGATTATAATCATCGGCCCGGAAAACTACTGGACTGTTGAAAATATTATGAGTCTTGTACTGACAGGGTTGTTCTTCCTGAACATGGGTATCGGACTTGGACTTGTTGTAAAATCAGTCGCTACAACATCGGTGTATATTATTCCGATTATGTTTATCTTCGGTTTTACACCGTATATTGAAATGCTTATTACAGATCCGGACAGCATAGCGATTAAAATTGCAGAATACTTCCCGATTTATCAGCATATGTTTGTACTTGAAGGAAATGCAGGAGCGATGGAATTTATCATTCTTGCTGCGTGGGTTGCAGTCAGCTTCCTGCTAGTACTGTGGGCGTTTAATAAACGTAAAAATGATGAGTAAATAATAATTGTGCGCCGGATTCCTTGTGGAATTCGGTGTTTTTGTTTGATAAACGTCTTCGTCGAATAGAACGACAACACTCAAGCGTCTTTAAACGTCTTCGTCGAGCAGAACGACAACGCTTAAGCGCTGTTAAACGTCTTCGTCGAGCAGAACGACAACACTTAAGCGCTGTTAAACGTCTTCGTCGAGTAGAACGACAACACTCAAGCGCTGTTAAACGTCTTCGTCGAGTAGAACGACAACACTCAAGCGCTGTTAAACGTCTTCGTCAGAGCAAACGACGACACTCAAATCCCTCATCCTGAAAATATCAGCAATATTCATCTTTGTTATATGATAAAATACACATATATTTCGAAAAAAATCTGGTAAAGGACTTTGGACTATGCATTATGAAATCGCACCAGCAAAAATTAATTTAACATTGGATACGCTGTATAAACGCGATGATGGTTATCATGAAGTCAGCATGGTTATGACAACTGTCGATTTGAACGATAATTTATCGTTTGAAAAGCGTAAGGACAGAAGAATCATCATTGAGTCCGATCATCAGTTCGTGCCGACAGACCGACGCAACCTGGCTTACCAGGCTGCTCAATTAATGATGCGCCGTTATAAAATTAAAACGGGTGTCACCATTAATATAGATAAGCATATTCCGATTGCTGCGGGTCTTGCCGGAGGTTCAGCCGATGCTGCCGCGACGTTCAGGGGGATGAACGCGCTGTACAATCTCGGTATCAGCCTCGATGAATTGGCGGTGCTTGCGAGTGAACTTGGTTCTGACATTCCATTTTGTGTATACGGCGGAACGGCGCTTGCGACTGGACGCGGTGAGATTATCGAACGTCTGCCGAGACCGCCTCATGCGTGGATAGTACTTGCAAAGCCGTCTATCAGCGTGTCGACTAAGACGATTTACGGGGGACTGAAACCGGGTAAAAACAAACCGGCATCTAAACTGATGAAACAGGCAATTCTGAACGATGATTACGAACAAATACTCAGCACCTTAAAAAACGATCTTGAAGAGATAACTGTTAAAAAATATCCTCAGGTTAGAAAACTGCTCAGCAATATGAAGGAATCGGGTTCTGAAGGGGCACTGATGAGCGGCAGCGGACCGACAGTTTTCGGTATCGTCAGAAAGGAACGTCAGTCTGTTCATTTGTACAACGCAATGAAGGGATGCTGTGCTGAAGTTTATCGGATAAGATTGCTTGGATAAGTATTAAATTCCGAACTTATATGGTAAAATCAGTACCAATAATACGGTTTAGGAGTTAGGTTATGAAATATAAACGCAGTGAACGGCTCGTCTATATGACGCAGCATTTAATGACAAATCCAAACAAATTGATTCCATTAACAACTTACGTAAATAAATTCAGTCAGGCAAAGTCTTCAATCAGTGAGGATATCCGCATTATTAAAGATGTCTTTAATGCCGAGGGTTTAGGTGTACTTCAAACGACGGCGGGTGCCAACGGCGGCGCTATGTTCATTCCGAAAATCAGTGTAGACCGTGCAAAAGGTATAATTGCAGAATTCAAAACGGATCTGGAAGCGAATGAGCGTCTGCTTCCGGGCGGTTACTTATACATGTCTGATATTATGGGTAATCCAAAGATGATGAACGATATCGGCGATTTAATCGCAACGATGTACGGAGATTTAGAAATCGATTCAGTCGTGACGATTGCAACGAAAGGAATTTCGCTTGCAAACGCTGTAGCCCGTAAACTGAATGTGCCGGTTGCTGTTATTCGTAAAGATAACAAAGTAACGGAAGGCTCTACAGTTTCGATAAATTACGTCTCCGGATCGACGCGTAAAATTGAGACGATGGTTTTATCGAAACGTACGCTTAAAGAAGGCTCAAATGTTCTTGTAGTGGATGATTTTCTCCGCGCCGGCGGTTCGATTACCGGTGTGACGAACCTGATGGAAGAGTTCAATGCGACAGTTGTCGGTGTCAGCGTGCTGGTTGAGGCGAAGGAAGTTGCGAACCGCAGATTTAATGATTACACATCACTGCTTAAAGTATCGGAAATCGATGAGTTTAACGAATCATTTGTAGTTGAAGAAGGAAACTGCTTAGATTACATTATAGACAAATAGATTTTATTCAA
>JBQDHL010000091.1:0-5882 GCA_052093725.1 Jeotgalicoccus sp.
CCCCCTAAAGTAGTTTACTTTTTTAAGTGTCTACTTTAGGGGGAGCATATCATTAAAATCACCGGACACTTTTTTAAGCATTACACTCCGCGAGGTTTATCCTCGTCAGCATATGCCTCAAGATCTTCCTGATATTCTTCAAGAGAACTTTCTTTATAATTTTTCATACGATCTTTATCTGGAGTAATAGATAAGCCTAAATATTTACGTTCGTTATTGGCATCTTTATAAAAGGCAATCATCATCAGTATAATGACTAAACTAAATGGCAATGCAGCAATGATCGCAGCAGATTGCAAGGCGTTTAAGCCAGTTTCTCCACCCGCGGCTAATAGCGTAAATGCAATAGCGGAAAGTGAGATACCCCAAACGAGTTTAGTTTTTCCTGAAGGTGACAAGTTGCCATGAGATGTCTGCATGCCTAGAACGAATGTTGCCGAGTCAGCAGACGTAATAAAGAATATGCTAACTAATAGCATAGCGAGAATTGACAGCACTGTACCCATAGGGAGCTGGTCAAAAATTGCAAAAAGCTGTGTTTCTGTCGCCATATTAAATATTTCAGGGTTTTCAAGACCAGTAGAAATACCTGTGATACCGAATACACTGAACCAGATAATCCCAACGACAGTTGGTACGAGCAGTACAGCAATAATGAATTCTCTTATTGTACGACCCTTAGAAACCCGGGCAATAAATATCCCAACGAATGGACTCCAACTCATCCACCAGCCCCAGTAGTATATCGTCCATGAACTCAACCATTCCTCTTTTTGAGGATTTAGAGGAGAGACATCAAAGCTGTTAAAAACAATAGAGTCTAAGTAGCCGCCTGTACCTGTTGTCATCATATTTAAAATCATCATAGTCGGACCGACTACGAGAATGATAGCAAAAAGAAGACCGGCTAAAACCATATTTATGTTACTTAAGTATTGAATACCTTTGCTGAGACCGCTCCATGCACTATACAGGAACAGAACTGTTACAACAGCAATGATGATTCCTTGAGTCACTAGACCCACAGGCACATCGAATAAGTAGTTCAATCCGCCGTTAATCTGCATTGCACCGATACCGAGAGATACGGCAACACCGATAACCGTTGCGAATACTGCAAGTACGTCAACAACTATACCAATCCAGCCATCGACAAGATCACCGAATAATGGACGAAGTGATTTAGATAAAAGACCAACTTCACCTTTTCTAAAGCTTGAGTAGGCAAGTGATAGTCCGACGATACCGTAAATTGCCCATGCATGAATACCGTAATGCAGGAATGTTGACTCCATAGATTCCTGAAGTGCTTGAGTAGTACCTGGATCCGCTGTCGGCGGTGCCATAAAGTGAGCCATTGGTTCACCTGCACCGTAGAATACAAGACCGATACCCATACCTGCACTGAATAACATTGTAATCCATGAAACAGTATGAAACTCAGGCACATCATCAGGCTGACCGAGTTTTAATTTACCAATCGGACTGAAGACTAAAAAGATACAGAATAGCACGATGACTGTGACGAGTATCATATAGTACCAGCCAAAGTATTGTGTGACCCATCCGGATATGTTTCCGGAAATTTCACCAAACTGGTCTGGGAAGATAGCACCTATAATAACCAGCAATCCTATAATAATTGCAGAAAACACAAAAACATATGATATTTTTTTTGACTTCTCCGACGATGTCGAATGATTTGTCATTACTTCACTCCTTCTTTCGTTTTTTTGACACAACGTGTAAATAATAACAATCTATATGTAAGATTTCAACCCGATAAACGTTAAAAGCCCTGTTGTGCCGGCAGATAATACTTTATACATAGCCTTATAGTCGGCTTCTAAACAAAAAAAGAGTAAAATCAAAGACGATTTTACTCTTTTTAGATATTTCAGTTATTTATTTGTTAACAATACAGCTGATTTAAATAACGTCTGCACTGCCGGCATCATGCTGTCTTCATTCACATCGAATTTTTCATTGTGATGCCCTGCTGCGAGATTTGTACCAAATATACAGTAGGAAGCCTGGCCGCCGTTCTTTTGAACGCGGTTAATGAAAAATGTCGCATCTTCACTGCCGCTCGGTTTATTTTCCTCGAGCTGGGTGACGAGATCTTCACTGCTGGCAGCCTCGACGAGCACTGCGGCTAGTTCAGTTGAACCTTCGGCACTCTTTCCTTCACCGACTGTTTCAATATGATAATCGACCTGAAACATACCGGCAGCACCTTTAATAATCGAATCGGCATACTGTTTCATATAATCATTTAGCTCGCTCGTCGTACCTCTGGTTTCAATTTTAAGGCTTGCACTGTCCGCAATAACATTACGTCCGCTTCCGGCATGGAGTTCGCCGACGTTAATACGCGTAGCACCGGAGGAATGACGGGGAATCGCATTTAAGTTAATCACAGCGTTTGCCGCCGCAAGCATAGCATTTTTCCCTTCTTCCGGCTGACCACCTGCATGCGATGATACACCTTTAAATGATACATCCAGTTTTGTCGTCGCAAGAAATCCATTGTTGGAACCGAGAAAATGATTGAACGGCACTCCTGTGCCGATATGAGACGCGATAAAGTAATCAGCATCATCTACGACACCGGCTTCAACCATTGAACGTGCTCCGCGGGTTCCTTCTTCTGCAGGCTGGAAAAGAATTTTAACAGTTCCTTTTAACTTGTCCTTATTTTCCATCAAGAGAGTTGCAAGACCGAGCCCGATAGATGTATGAACATCATGGCCGCACGCATGCATCTCGTTATTCACTGAACGGAAACCCTGCTGCAGCGGGAAATGCTCGCCATCCTCTGATTCATAAATCGGCAATGCATCCATATCAACACGGTAAACGACGGTTGGACCGTCGATTCCGGTGTTTAACGTTGCGGCAATGCCGGTATAACCCTCAGCGACTTTATCCAGGTATTCAGTGACAGCACCGTTCTCTTTTGCCCATTCGTAATGAGCAGCTGTGTCTTCTTCTGAAGGTTTGCCCATTGTGAAATCCGGATTCATTACTTCTTTGCCTATTTTAATATCGTAGCCTAATTTATTCAGCACATCAGCCACTATTGTAGATGTGCGCATTTCTAAAAATCCAAGCTCCGGATATTGATGGAAATCCCGGCGCCAGTTTATGAGCTGTGAGTGTAGTGACACTTTAAATCATCTCCAAATTAAATTATTGTACTCTGTCTTCTAAGAACACAGATACTCCTGGTCCAAGCGGTAATCCTGTGAAGTAGAATACTCCGAGAAGGATAATCCAGGCCAATAGGAATATTAATGAGTATGGCAGCATGATCGACATATAAGTACCGATGCTTGCGTTTTTATCGTAACGTTTCATAAACGCAAGAATAATAACCATATATGGGAACAGCGGTGTAACTATGTTAATAGATGAATCTGCAATACGGTAAGCGGCCTGTGTAAATGCAGGGTCATAGCCAAGCTGCATAAACATCGGTACAAAAATTGGTGCTTCGATTGCCCATTTCGCAGAACCCGAAGTAATCAGGAAGTTCAGCATTGCTGTGAACAGAACGTAGCCGATTATCAGGCCAATACCTGTGAACTCAATCGACTCAAGGAACTCTGCTCCGTTTACTGCAAGCCATGTGCCAAGGTTACTCCAGTTGAAGTACGCGATAAACTGTGCGATTGCGAATACGAGAACGATATAACCGGCCATATCTTTAATTGATTCGGTCATATAATATGTTGCATCTTTTGTTGATTTGATTTTGCCTGTGGTAATACCGAATGCCACACCGATTAAAATGAAGAAAATCAGTATGATCGGTACGATGCCATCTATAAACGGTGACGGTATAATGCCGCCGTCTTCATTTGCCAGCGGGCTGTTCGGCATAAGAATAACAGCGACGATAGTTCCCCAGTAAACAACACCGGTAACGACTGCGGCAATAAGTCCTTTTTTAGCATTAGGAAGTTCCTCGTCATTATCATCTTCGAGACTTTCGCCTTTGTATTTACCAAGGCGGGGTTCGATGAAGCGTGAAGTAATCAGTCCCCCGATAATTGTCAGCATAAATGTAGATACAATATTAAAGTACCAGTTATCGACTGGTGTAATTACGATAGTGTCATCGATTAAACGTGCAGCTTCTGTAGAGATACCTGATAAAAGTACATCTGTTCCGGCGATAAACAGGTTGGCAGTGAATCCCGCACCAGCACCGGCAAAACCTGCGGCAAGTCCGGCAAGCGGATGTCTGCCGAGCTTATAGAACACGAGTGCACCGAGGGGGGGAATAATTACCGCAGCAGCATCTGATGCGAGGTTCCCCATAATACCGACAAATACTACTGTATATGTAACGAGAAAGGGCGGTGATTTTAAAATTGTTTTACGGATGGCGTAATCGAGCAGTCCGACTTTTTCAGCCAGCCCGATACCGAGCATCATGGACAGAACAAGTCCGAGCGGAGCGAATCCTGTAAAGTTATCGAGCATGGAAGTCAGTATGAACTGCAGCCCTGCACTTGAAATTAAACTGTTAATCGGCAACGTTTCACCATTACCGGGGTGAATTACAGAAGCGTCAAACAGGCTTGCGATCCATGAGATTACAATAATTAGAAATGCGAGCCCGAGGAACAATGCGAACGGATCCGGAAGCTTATTCCCAACACGTTCTACGACATCCAGAAATCTTTGGAAAAAACTTTTCTTCTTTGTTTTATCTGTCAATGAAAACCCTCCCAAAATTTTTTGCTTTGTTTGTCCCGATATACACTTCTACGAGTATAAACGGGATATAAAGAGTTTACATAAATTTCAGACAATTGTCTATGATGTATCTTTCATCACACCGGATAAATGATTTTAATATACTTATAGAGGCATTTTTATTATACTTGACTATATAGAGAAAAACGGCAAACAGTAGGAGGCAGGACATGAAGATTGCATATATCGTTGACAGTACTGCGAGCTTGTCAGATGAACTTGCAGGACGTTCAGATGTATTTCAAGTATATTTATCTGTGACGTTCAAAGATGGATCAATTTTTAAAGATACAACTGATGGAGCGGAACTTAAATCGTTCTATCAGCGTCTCGCGACAGAAAAAGAAATTCCAAAATCATCACAGCCGCAGGTCGGTGAATATTATGAAGTGGTTGAGGAAATCATTTCTAAAGGATTCGATACGATTATTGCCCTGCATATCGGTAAAGGTATCAGCGGAACGTATCAGAGTGCAGATATGGTGCTGAATGAATATAAAGAAGAAGGCAAGATAGAATATTCACTTATAGATACCAATGGAACATCCTTTATAATAGAACATCTTCTTGAACAGACAATTGAACAGATTGAAAAAGGTGTTTTAATTGATGAAGCTGTCAACAGAATTGAAAAACTTGTTGAAGATACTCAGATTTACTTAGTAGTTGATGACTTAAACTATCTTGTTAGGGGCGGAAGACTTGGAGCAGGGAGCGCGTTTATCGGCAGCCTGTTTAAAATCAAGCCGGTCGTTTACTTTGCTGACGACGGCAATGTGAAACCTTTTGACAAAGTGCGGACGAACAGCCGGGTCATTAAACTGTGGGAAAGACTGATTGAAGAGGCGATGGACAAGTTCAATGGCAAGATTAAAATTGCTATTGCACACGGAGATATTGCTGAAGAAGCGTATCAGATTAAAAAGAGATTTGAAAATATGTACCCGGGCATCAGCTGCCGTGTCGGCTATTTAACGCCTGCACTAGGTGTACACGGCGGTCCGGGAAGCAAGGGCCTCGGCATCCTGCCATATATATAGGAATTAAAACAGCGGAGCTCCTACACAGATAGGGGCTCTTTTTATTATAAAAAATGAGGTGGAGACGATGAACGG
>JBQDHL010000092.1:0-5801 GCA_052093725.1 Jeotgalicoccus sp.
AAAAAGTTCAGGCGTGTTTTTTATTTTATATTATTTTCTTGTATCTTCAATCGCTTCATTGAGTTCATTTGAAAACTCTTTTCTGACTTCATCATCGTAGCCTAAAGTATCCTGGAGTAATCGTTCAACTCCGTCGCGATATTCTAGCACGTCCTCAATTTCAAAGTAAAGTTTACCTGAACGACGGACGAAGAAGTCGGTCGGCTTAATGACCATTTCATGCAGTATGCTGTATATTACTTCTGCATAAAGCGGTTTTGGCAAACCATATTTTTTATTATTATCATTCGTAATTCCTGCATATTGGTATACAGCTTCAACGTTACTGCCGTACTTCATTGCAAGATGATGTCCTTCTTCCAGACTTAGACCGTAGCTTGAAGCTTTACGGCTGATGTTATCGACATAGTTTTGATAGCCGACGCTGCCGCCGACATTACCACCAGATACCGGTTCGTTTTTAGTAGAGACTTTTTTAATATTCATATTATGACTTTTCTTTAAATACTCGGAAACATCATCGACGATTTCTTCTGCCATATGTCGGTAGCCTGTGAGCTTGCCGCCTGCAATTGTAATGAGGCCGCTCGTGCTGTGCCATATTTCGTCTTTGCGCGAAATATCCGAGGCGTTCTTACTGCCTGATTGAATGAGTGGACGAATGCCTGCCCATGATGATTCAATCATCGACACATCTAAATTTAATGAAGGGAACATAAAGTTAATAGCATTAATCAGATATGCTTTATCTTCAGCATCAGCTGTCGGATTTGCTTTGTTTTCACCGTAAAATGTATCTGTTGTTCCGACATAGGTTTTACCTGCGCGGGGAATAGCGAAAATCATTCGTCCATCTTCTTTCGTATCGAAGTAGACTGCTTGTGTTAAAGGGAAGTGATCCTGTTTAAAGACGATGTGAACACCTTTAGTATGGACTAAATGCTTCTTGGTCTGTTTACCGAGATTGTCGTTTGCACGTACTTCGTCAACCCACGGGCCTGTAGCATTAACAACGGCTTTACTTTTAATTTCATAGGATTCATTTCTGAGAACATCTTTTGCAATAATACCTGCGACAGTACCGTTATCGTATAAAAATCCATCTGCTTTAACGTAATTGACTGCATCCGCTCCGTATCCTGCAGCTTTCTTCATTACTTCAACAGTGAGTCTCGCATCATCTGTTTTATATTCAACATAGTGACCGCCGCCCCGCAGTCCGTCAGTTTTAATATTTGGTACACGTTCGATGACATCTTTTTTCGTAAGCATATTTCTGCGTTCATTTTTATCTACCTGGGCAAGTGAGTCGTACACTTTCAGTCCGAGACTCGTAGTAAATTCACCGAATGTGCCGCCTTTATGGAAAGGAAGGAGCATCCATTCAGGAGTCGTAACATGTGGACCGTTCTCGTAGACGATTGCGCGCTCACGACCTGTCTCCCGAACAACATTCACCTGCATTTGTTTTAAGTAGCGGAGACCACCGTGAATTAATTTCGTACTTCTGCTGCTTGTACCCTGGGAGAAATCCTGCATTTCAACAAGCGCTACATTCAAACCGCGCATAGATGCATCGAGGGCAATTCCGGCGCCTGTAATCCCGCCGCCAATTATAAGTAAATCGTATTCAAATTTCGACATATGATCGAGCTGGTGTTTGCGTGTAAGTGCGTTTAACATAATTCTCCTCCTGTATTTAAAAAGTCTTATAATTAATCTGGTTTGAACATCTGTGTCGCCCGGACGGCACTTTGCCACCCGCTGTAGAGCGACTCTTTTTTATCTTTATCCATCAGCGGTGTAAATGTGGAATCTGTTTTACTGAGTTCCTGCAGTGCTTTCTGCGATTCAAAAAAACCGGTGGAAAGTCCTGCCAGATAGGCAGCGCCGAGAGCAGTAGATTCCAGTATTTTTGGACGTTCAACCGTTGTCTGTAAAATATCCGACTGAAACTGCATAAGGAAGTTGTTAGCGGAAGCACCGCCGTCTACCCGCAGTCTGTCTATTTTAATATCGGCATCCAGCTGCATTGCATCGAGCACATCTTTCGTCTGATAGGCAACAGCTTCAAGCGTAGCTCGGCTGATGTGTGCTTTCGTTGCACCGCGACTTAGTCCGAACATCGCACCCCGTGCTTCTGAATCCCAGTAGGGTGCACCAAGTCCTGTAAACGCAGGAACGACGTATACTCCCTCCGAAGAATCGACTTCCAGTGCATACTGTTCACTCATTTTAGAATCACTGAAAAATTCTAGACTGTCACGGAGCCATTGAATGGCACTGCCTGCTACAAAAATAGAGCCTTCCAGTGCATAATTGATCTTACCGTTAATACCGATAGCAATAGTCGTTAACAGCCCGTTACTGCTCGAAGTCGGTTCTTCACCTGTATTCAATAATAGAAAACAGCCGGTACCGTATGTGTTCTTTGCATCACCTTCATTAAAACAGGTCTGGCCAAACAATGCCGCCTGCTGATCCCCGGCGATTCCTGCAATAGGAATGTTATAACCGAAAAAGTGAGACTTTGTCGTGTAGCCGTATATTTCACTGGATGACTTTACTTCCGGGAGCATGCAGGCCGGTATATTTAATATAGATAAAAGTTCTTCATCCCATTTGAGTTCGTATATATTGTATAAAAGCGTCCGGCTCGCGTTTGTATAATCGGTTACATGAGTAAGGCCTTCAGTAAACTTCCATATAATCCAGCTGTCTATCGTGCCGAACAAAAGATCACCGCTGTCAGCTTTCTTTTTTGCACCGTCAACATTGTCGAGAATCCACTTAATTTTAGTGCCTGAAAAATAAGGGTCGATTAACAGCCCCGTCTTTTCTCTGAACAGCGATTCATAACCCTGTTCCTTTAAATCGAAACAAATATCCGCAGTCTGCCTGGACTGCCAGACAATAGCATTGTAAATCGGCATTCCGGTATTTTTATCCCAGACCACTGTAGTTTCCCGCTGATTAGTAATACCGATTGAATCGATTTCTGCCGGCGTGATATTGTTTTCTATCATTACACCGGCTACGACGGACAACACGGAGCTCCATATTTCATTTGCATTATGCTCAACCCAACCTGAGTGGGGGAAGTACTGTTTGAATTCCCGCTGATTTGAAGCGGCAATATTTCCTTCCTTATCGATGAGCACGGCACGTGTACTCGTCGTGCCCTGGTCAATCGACATGACATATTTTTTCATATAATAAAACCTCCATAAAAGGTGAAATTGAATATAAAATTACTATACCCGTTTTATAGCAGAGTTAAAAAATTCAAATAAAAAAACCGGATTTCAATTGAAATCCAGTTTAGTGTTCGTCGCCTGCATTCGGTTCTGCTGACATTTTATTCAATCCATCAAGGATAAAGATTGATAATGTAATAATTACAGCTAAAACTACACCGATCCAGAAGCTTATAGGACCGCCGCCTGCAAGACTATTAAGTATGAAGTTAACCATCTGAGTGAGCATGAATGCCCATAAGAATGTAACGAGATATCTCATTAGTGAGAAGCCTCCGATTTAACGTATTTTATACACTCATTTTACATGAAAAAACATATAAAGTATAGTAAGAAAAAAATAATTCATGAAAACGCTTGCATTATTGAAAGCGGTCTCATAAAATAAGGATGCAAGCGGTTATGCAGTAGTGTATATTAATAAATTACATACAGAAAGTTTGAAATTGTATGACAATTCGTATTGCCTTTTTGACAGTGGCTCTATACAATAGAAAAACAAACATAATAATTTAAATAATTTGAAAACAGAAAAAGTTTTGACAAAGGGAAAGTTAAGGTGATCTAAGTGGGAGAAGAACTACTGAGCATTAAAAATTTGACGACATCCTTTAAAATCGACGGGACATATTATCCCGCCGTAGACGGCGTATCGCTTGATATTAAGCCGAACGAAGTGGTAGCACTCGTAGGGGAGTCGGGATCAGGGAAAAGTGCTACGGCGTTTTCACTAATGAAACTTCACAGGAATGCACGCATTGAAGGCAAGGTAGATTTTGAAGGAAAAGATCTTCTTCAATTCAATGAAAAAAAGATGAACAGTATACGCGGCGGCGAGATGTCTATGATCTTCCAGGATCCAATGACTGCGCTAAACCCATTGATGAAAATAAAGCTTCAGATTATGGAAACTTTGAAAATACATAAGACGAAGGCTAAAAGTGAAAGAGAAAGTTATGCAATAGAATTATTGTCGAGAGTTGGAATACCAAATCCTGAACGTGTCGGTGAAGCATTTCCGCACGAACTTTCAGGCGGTATGAGGCAGCGTGTTGTTATCGCAATTGCAATTGCGAACAGACCACGCCTTCTAATCGCAGATGAGCCGACAACAGCACTCGATGTAACAATCCAGGCGCAGATTCTTGATTTAATCAGAGAGCTGCAGGAAGATTTAAACTCAGGTGTACTCTTAATTACTCATGACCTCGGGGTTGTAGCTGAGATGGCGGACCGGGTAGCTGTAATGTACGCCGGACAGATTGTGGAAATTGCACCAGTGAGAGAATTATTTAAAGAGCCAAAACATCCTTATACACGTTCGCTGCTAAACTCACTGCCAAACGAAAATCAGATGGGCGGTAAACTTCATGTTATTGAAGGAGTTGTACCTGCGCTGAATAAAATGGAAAGAGATTCATGCCGTTTTGCACCGCGTATCCCGTGGATTCCGGATGAAGCACATGAACATAACCCGGAGCTCCGTGAAATCAGTCCGGGACATTACGTCCGCTGCACGTGCTATAAAGATTTCTATTTAAAAAATGATGCAAATATCGGTCTTCAGGTAGAACAGAGCCAGATGGAAATAGATGCGGCAGAAGAGGTGAAAGAATGAGCAATCTTCTCGAAATAAATAACTTAAAAGTATATTACCCGATAAAAGGCGGTTTTTTCAATACTGTTAAAGATCATGTTAAAGCAGTTGACGGTGTCTCTTTAAATATACCGCAGGGGACTTCATACGGACTTGTAGGTGAATCTGGTTCCGGGAAGACAACGACGGGCAAAGCTGTGATCGGACTTAACCATATTACTGAAGGAGAAATTCTTTTTAATGGTAAACCGATAAGCGGAAGCGGAAAGTCGGTGGAGAATAGTAAGGATATCCAGATGATTTTCCAAGATCCATACTCATCATTAAATGTGCGTAAACGTGTATTTGATATCGTGAGTGAGCCGATTAGGAATTATCACAAACTTACCAAAGATGAACTGATTGCAGAAGTACTTGATCTGCTGCAAAAAGTTGGACTCCCGCCAGGGTCGCTGTACAAGTATCCGCATGAGTTTTCAGGCGGACAGAGACAGAGAATCGGTGTGGCACGTGCTATCGCGCTGAGCCCGAAATTGATTATCGCAGATGAGCCGGTTTCGGCACTCGATGTATCAGTACAGGCTCAGGTACTAAACTTTATGCAGGATATTCAAGAAGAATTGAATTTAACAATGCTGTTTATCGCGCATGATTTAGGCGTCGTACGTCACATGTGTGAGCACATTGGGATTATGTATCAGGGACGTCTTGTCGAAGAAGGGACAGCAGAGGAGATTTTCAACAATCCTCAGCACCTTTATACGAAAAGATTAATTGCTGCAATTCCGGATACAAATGTTGATGAAATCGAAAAGAACCTGCATATCCGTCAGACGGTGAAAGAAGAATACGATCAGCATTTCCACGAATATTTAGATGAAGATGGCAGAGCATTGCCGCTGATAGACATTTCGGCGACACATAAAGCAGCACTGCCTCAGAAGGGG
>JBQDHL010000093.1:0-3849 GCA_052093725.1 Jeotgalicoccus sp.
GCGTTATCAGCAATTTGATTCGCCAGGAAATCATCAATTGCGAATCCTTCTTCTGCTATTGAAATTGCGGGATCAATTAACTCTGTCATTTGCAGGGTTCCCCAGGTGGCATGAGCTTCTTCCAATCCTCTTAATGTTCCGGGTACACCTACTGATTTACCGCTTCTGACACGTTCTTCAAAAGGCATTGGTTCACCATCTTCGCCAAGAAACATTTCCGGATTTGCTCCGTCCGGAGCACGCTCGCGGCTGTTTATAATAGAAGTCTCTCCTGATTCCGCATCGTAAACCATCATGAAGCCGCCGCCTCCTATTCCTGACATCATCGGTTCAGCAACAGTCAGTACATACTGCATGGCTATTGCTGCATCTACTGCATTACCGCCCCGGCTTAATATGTCATAACCTGTTTCAGTAGCAAGCGGATGAGCTGAGACAATCATTCCGTCATCAGCTGTTGCGACATCATTCTCTTCACCATAATCAGGATTATATGCTGCAGCAATCACTCCTGGATTCGCTGTGGCCGTATACAGTACCGCTAAAGTGAGTATCGTTCCAAAACGTTTTAAAAATTGTTGCATACAATTCCCCCTTGTTTTGAATGGATAAAACATATCTTTCGAAAAACGAAAGATTTATTCAAGATTATCATAACTGAAGATTCTGTCAATAATTCGACGTATTTGAAAGTCAGTATTATGAATGGGTATAATTAACTAAACTGATTTTTAAAGGGGTATATGATGAATATTAACGATACACAGCCGCCTGAAGAATTTAAATATTTTAATGAGAAAGTCATTATTAACAAACATTACGAATTTACTTGCGACAACCGTATATTTTTTTCGAACACTGCATTTAAAGATTTAAAAAATCACTGTTATACATTTAATTTGGAAATATCGTCCATAGTTAACGACACGGGACTGGCTACAGATTTTCATTTAATCGATAAAATTTACAATGAGCAGATCGGTATCAAACTCGATGGCTGTCTGCTCAATGAAACGCTGCCGGAGATGAATACAACAGCAGAAAACATTGCTTATTGGCTGTTTGAACAGTTTGATAAACACCTGCCGGCTGATGATGAACTACTCAAAGTAACGCTGTATGAAACTGATAAGCAGGGAATCACCATCATTAAATAAATCACCCTTCACAAATTCACTTAACTGGACTATGATAGTGATAATCAAATAATGAATTCACCACCACTGGGGGTGTCCTTACCGGACTGAGATTGACCCTTATCACCTGATCTAGATTATACTAGCGTAGGGAAGTGGCATATTTTTATATGCACACCATTCCGTTAGTGGTGTGTTTTTTTGTTTGAAATTTATAACGGAGGCTTCAACATGACAAAAAGAAATGGTTTAACACTCACTGATGTTTTAATTACTGTTGTTATCGCGCTCGTTTTCGCTGTTATCTACTCTCTATGGGACGGGATTTACACAATCCTGCAGCCGTTCGGACTGCATTTAAATGAACTGGTATACGGCATGTGGTTTATCGCTGCGATTGTTGCGTATTTAATTATCAGGAAACCCGGTGTCGCACTGATTGCGGAATTCGCAGCAGCTTCAGGGGAAACGATTGTCCTCTTACAGTTTGATATTTCACTGATTATGTACGGTTTAATACAAGGATTAGTATGCGAACTTGTTTTTATGTTCTTCAGATATAAGAGCACGAGTCTGATGGTTGCTGTCCTTGCCGGTATCGCAGCTGCGCTATCAACTCTACCGCTCGACTGGTATTACGGTTATCTCGGCCACCTCGAAACATGGAACCTGGCATTAATGTTCTCGCTTAGAATTCTCAGCGGTGCGATTGTTGCCGGCTGGCTCGGACATCTGCTCTACAAAGCTCTTAAAGAAACCGGCGTCTTAAAGTTTGTCGGGCAAAGAGCAGATGATTCACATGAAGGATTATAGTATGTCAGAAATCGATATACAGAAACTGAATTTAAAATTCCCTGAAGCACCATCTAAATTGTTTACCGATTTGAATATTTCAGTAAGTTCCGGTGAAAAAGTACTGCTCCTCGGATCAAGCGGTTCGGGGAAAAGTACGCTGTTAAAAGTTATGGGCGGATTAATACCAAAGGTCATTCATACACCGATGAAAGCAGAAACTCTCAATATTCCTGAAAACAATGCTTATGTATTTCAGGATCCCGATTCTCAGTTTACGATGCCGACAGTTGCAGAAGAACTCGCTTTTATTTTAGAAAATAGAAGTATTCCGAAAGAAAACATGGAACCAATGATGCTGGAAGTGCTAGGACAAACAGGGCTCGATGTGCCGCTGGATCTAAATATTAATAACTTATCCGGCGGAATGAAGCAGAAGCTCGCTATCGCTTCAGCACTGCTACAAAAACCGGATACTCTGTTTCTCGATGAACCGACAAGCATGCTCGATGATGAATCTGCAGCTTCACTCTGGGATGTTATTGAAGGAATTTGGAACGACCGGACAGTTGTTATTGTCGAACACCGCGTCGACTATATATGGGATAAAGTGGACCGGGTCATTCTAATGAACGATAACGGTCAGATTATTCATGAAGGGAAACCTGATGACGTATTAAAGCACCATAAAGAGCTCTTAAATGAATATGGAGTCTGGCATCCAGATTCATGGCAAGAGGCGCCGGAATTCGATTTGATACAGCCTGACAATGAAGTATTGCTGGAATTAAAAAACTTACGTATTGAGCGGCGCGGAATAGACATTCTAAACGTCGATCATTTAAGTATTAAAAAGGGCGAATGGATTACACTTGAAGGTAAAAATGGAACAGGTAAATCCAGTCTGCTGTCAGCTATAATGAAACTCATTCCTTCATATGGAGATATTTATTATAAAAATAAGCGTATTAAAAAAACAAAGCAGTTTTTCGGGGAAGTATATCCCGTATTTCAAAATCCTGAACTCCAATTCATTACTCATAAAGTTTTCGATGAAATATTTATTAATATGGAGCCGTACTTTGAATATACCGAGGCAGTACTACAGACTGAGGTTATTTTAAATCAGATGGGCCTTAACGATATGTCACATCTTCATCCGCTCGAAATTTCCACAGGACAACAAAGACGGTTAAGTGTAGCAACAGCACTCGGCGGCGTGCCAAAAGTGTTGCTGCTGGATGAACCGACATTCGGTCTTGATCAGAAACATGCATTTCTTATGCTCCGGATGTTTCATGAAATGACCGCAGCCGGTACGACGATAATTATGATTACGCATGATGAAAATATTAAAATCCGCTATCCCGGCAGACGTTTAATTATTAAAGATCAGATGCTCGAGGAGAAGAGGACAGATCATGTTTGAAACAGTTAAAAAATATAATACGTTTATAGATTATGCAAACCCGCTGACTAAAATTATGCTCGCAGCAATACTTTTTGTCACTGTGATTTTCATTCATAATCCTAATGTTCTGTTTCACTTAACAATTCTGATGCTCATTACGCTGCTTCTCTTAAGTGGTGTGAAATTGAAATATCTGATACTCCTCCTGATTTTCATTTTCATATCGGGATTTATCTCAAGTCTGTATATGATTTTTTACGGTGAAGGGACAGTAACACTGTTTCGTTACGGCATCATTCATATTACAGAAGAAAGCTTTGTCAGAGGGATTCACATTACGATGCGCGGCGTTATATTGTCGTTATTCGGAGCGTTGGTAATATTTACATCAAAAATTACCGATGTGTTTTACGCGCTGATGATACAGCTGAAAGTAAAACCGAAGTATGCCTATTCTTTTATGGCAGCAATAAGGATGGTTCCTATTATTATTGCTGAATACTTCCAGCT
>JBQDHL010000093.1:3949-5518 GCA_052093725.1 Jeotgalicoccus sp.
ACTGCTGTACAGATTGGTACTGTAATTACGCCATTTGACAGTACCGATGCAAGATAAAAAGAACTGCTTAACAAAATGTTAAGCAGTTCTTTTTCATTTCTTATTCTGCCGGAGTTCCCGGTTCAATATCATAAGACTTTTGTACTGCTTCGTCTCTCTCACCGAGACTGTCTGTCGTTTTCTTATCCCATACAGCACTTTGTTTTTCTTTCAGTCCTGAAACCATTTTTTCAGGAATAACGTTACGATACTGCTTAGTCTCTCCGAGGATTACTTTAATTGCAGGTTCTGTCACTTCATGAGGGTCGAACTGCTCACTCGGGAATGCCGTTTTACTGTAATCAAATACAGTATTGCTTAAGTCTGTTTCCCAGTTTTTCCATGTTTCAAATTCACGATCATTAAATCCTGTTAAATAAGGACCTGGATTAATTGTTGAAACTTCTACATTAAACTCCTGAAGTTCTTTACTCAATGCCAGCGCAAAAGCTTCTATAGTATGTTTTGAACCTGAATACGGACCTGATAACGGGTTAGTTGTAATCCCGGATACCGACGATACGAAAACTATACGTCCGCTCTTATTCTCGACCATTTTACGTGCAAAACCTTTAGTTAAGAGTATCGGTCCAAATACATTAGCCTCAAACTGATGGCGTAAATTCTCTTCAGGTATATCTACTAGTGATCCGCCTTCTTTTACAGCAGCGTTATTCACCAGTACATCAATATCCCATGTCCATGCTTTTTCACGATCTTTGGCATTCGTCACATCAAGCTTCTCAATCTGCATCGTTACACCGCGTTCCTTCGATTCCTGCTCGAGCGCAGATACTTGCGACATTACTTCCACTGTCGCAATAACCGGATTGCCTTTTTCTGCTAATGCGAATGCAATATTTTTGCCGAAACCTGTTCCTGCACCTGTAATGAGTACTGTCTGAGTCATTAAAAAGCCTCCTTGAATTGAATATTACCATTCCTAAAATTCTATACCCTTTATGATTTTTTAAATGCATGCTGGTTTTATGAGTATTTTATGAAGGGAATGTAATATTATGATTGAAATTGGAGGGATAACAATGGAACAGCTGTATGAAGATGTTGCATCTTATACTTTAAATCTGTCGGATGACGATGTTTCACAAATCACTGACTTTACTGCTTTAGAACCTATTTATCCTCATTGGCACCGCGCAATGAATACGATGGATATGGCTTCCGAATCAGAGAAAGTATATTTGAAAGCCTACAATAAAATGATGAAGCAGAAAGATCAGGAGATATAACGAACTGGAATTAATTTAAAATGTTTGACGTGAAACATAAATTAAAGCCGTCAGTATACCAGCAGATATTGTTAAATCATCTTTATAACACTATGCGTTATATTATAACGCCGCGCATTATCTGTATGATGCCGGACATCAATTGCAGTTCCTAAAAATTTGTGTAACAATTAAGACTTAAGCTATACAACTTTAGGAGATGATTCCAAATGAACATGCACAAGCTAGTTAAAGTGCTGGCATCAGCGGGAATTGCAGCTACTGTCGTGACAAGCGCACA
>JBQDHL010000094.1:0-5494 GCA_052093725.1 Jeotgalicoccus sp.
CGGAATCTAATATCGATGATATTTTTACCGACTTACATCACATATATCACTTCGCAGCATCTTTGAAACACGATAATATTTATATTATGGGCAGGTCAGCCGGGGGATATTTGAGTTTAATCACTGCCCGTGATTATGACATCACTGGTATCATTGACTTCTATGGGTATTTTAACTTTACGCACAGCGATTTTAATTACCTTCCGCACGATCAAAAACATTTATCAAATATGCTGACAGAAGAGCTGGCTTCTTCGAATATTCGTGGTTATGCGACAGTTGGTGAGTCCCCGGACCCGCGTTATTTGCTTTATTTATACTATCGACACGCTGGAAATTGGCAGGAGCAGCTTGGAATCGAAAGTGAATCCGATAAATACCGACTGACAAACGAAGACCTTGCAGCCCTGCCTCCGGTGTTTATCGTCCACGCAAAAGGCGATCCGGATGTGCCCATCTTTTTCAGCAGAAAACTGAAGAAAACTGCAACGGTTGCTGAGTTTATCGAAGTAGACACTGTAACGCACAACTTCGATCAGGAAGTCAGTTCAAAAAACATCGCTATTTACGAACGCGCCGTTGAGTTTATGGCAGTACAGAGGAAATAGTCATTATTTTAGTTGAGAACATTGGTCCTGGATTGGACTGGTGTTTTTTGTTTTTTATGGCTATTGTAGTGTCGACTTACCATGTCAGTTCAATGTCGTAAACCATCCGCCTCACAAAAAGCACCACGCAATCATAAATTGCGCGGTGCTCTCTAATTTATTTATAAAATTTACCGATTTTAACGTCGCTTACGCCATTTTCAAGTGAATAGATTTCTTCACCGCGTAAAATTGTACCGGCAACTTGTGCACCGATTTCACGTCCGATATATGGACTGATTTTATTGCGGTATTCTAATGCTTCTTTTTCTACTGTATAAGATGAGTCACCTTTAATCAGTACAAAGTCAGCATCGTAGCCGACTTCGATACGGCCTTTCCCTTCAAGGTCAAAGCGTGCTGCTACGTTTGTTGCAATAATGTCAGAGAATTGTACGAGTGACATGCCGCGTTTTTGAACTGCTTCATCAAACAGCATATCCACGTTGTTCTGGATTCCTGAAATTCCGCCCCATGCTTCGAATGCATTATCTGTATCTTTCAGATCCGGTGTACATGGTGAGTGGTCACTTGTCACGAACATTACTTTACCGTTAAATACGCGGTCCCACATTCCTTCAAGACGTGATTTTTCACGGATTGGCGGTGAACATTTCACTACCGGTCCGATATCATCAAGTTCTTCTTTATAGAAGTATAAATAATGAGTACAAGTTTCACATGTAATATCTACACCGTCGTTTGCTGCTTCATTGATTAAATCAATACCTTCAGCACATGCTACGTGTACAATGTGCACACGGCATCCAGTTTCACGAGCGAATAAGATAATTTTCTGAATTGGTTCAATTTCAGTAAATACCGGACGTGAGTCTACATAAGCTGACAGTGTTGTTTCTCCGCGTTCCTGTGCAAGTTGTCCAAGTTTATCTGTAATTGGTCCATTTTCAGCATGGATTGATAAAATTTTGCCAGTCTTAGCAATTTGACGCATTCCTTCATATAAAGAGTAATCGTCAACATTCATAAAGTCGCCTTCGATTGAACGGTCTCCTGCTGTCGCAACAAATGCTTTATATGCAACAACTCCGTTGTCGTCCAGTTCCTGAATTCCACCGTTAAGGTTAAATGGTACTAACCCTCCGTAGCTGTATACATCAACGGATAGTTTATCGTCGCCAGCATCGAATTTCTTTTGTATTGATTCAGCGTCGACAGTTGCCGGAATTTGGTTTAAAGGCATTTCGATAAATGAAGTCACTCCGCCTTTTGCTGATGCGCGTGTACCTGTATCGTACCCTTCCCAGTGATCGCGAATACTGCCGCCGGGCTCACTAATATGTACGTGAGCATCGATCATACCTGGTGATACGATTAAACCTTCAGCGTCAACAACACGGGCATCACCGGCATCAATATCTTTACCTATTGATGCGATTTTACCGTCAGTTACACCGATATCAACATTTTTTTCTCCACCCGGTAAAATTACCAGACCATTTTTTATAACCAAATCAAAAGCCATTTATAATTCCTCCTGACCATTTCTGTAAAACGCAAAAGTATCAATCAGCTATCTGTATACTTTACCCCTAATACAGGCGGCAAAACGCACAGCCGGTTAATTATATTTACGTTTTAATTACTATTAGTGTACTATTATATGAAGAATTAAATATAGTTAAAATATTATGTCTGAGTATTAAATTTGTGCATTTTGTACAAATTATTATATATAGAATTTTGGGTGATGAATAATTGGTATCTATTAGAGAGATTTTATCCTTGGAACGATTCAGCAATTTTAAATTAATAAATAAAAATGCGGACTTATCCCGTGAAGTCACCAGTGTAGATATTACGGAAACACCGGACGTTAAAGAATATACTTCCGAGCACACACTGCTACTTACGACAGCGATGAACTTTAAAGACGATCAGCAGGCGCTGATTAATTTTATCAATGAGCTTGACAGCGTGCCTGTTGCTGCGCTCGGTATTAAGTTGTCGCGCTTCATTCACAAAGTAGATAAAGAAGTGATTGAACATGCAGATAAACTCGGTTTCCCGCTGATAGAAATACCCGAAAACTGGAAGCTCGGCCAGGCGACGCACAGTATCTCAACTTATATCTCAAAAGATGAAACAGAGAAATTGTATTATGCACTGGAAGTTCAGCAGCGCATGAACTCGATACTGATAAAAGAGTTCAGTGTCGAACGTATGCTCAATCAGCTGAGTCAGTTTTTGCGTCTGCCGCTCGTACTCATCAATCCATTTTATAAAGTTGAAGTGACGAGCAATGATTTTAAAAATGATCAGAAGCTGCTGAAAGAAAACCTGCGATACTTTAACGATGTTTATCTGCCTGATAAAGATAGTGTTAACGTCGATTTCAATAGTAAAATTGCAGTGTTTGAAGTTCCTGCATACAGCTACTTTCCTTATTATTTAATCGTTTCGAATCTTGAAACAATCAGCTATCCGTTCAGCCATCTGGCGATAGAACAGGCGATTAACTCTCTGTCATTCGCGATATACAAAGATTCCAGAATACGGGCAACTGAACAGGAAGATGTCAATCTGCTTTTCAGTTCACTCATTAATACAACTGAAGGATCTTCTATCAGTCTTGAGAGCAATCCGGAGTTTTTTGAACGCTATCATTTAAAAGATTCTTCATATTATAAAGTCATCATTTGCGGTATCGACCCCGCCGGTGATATCGAGAACTCCGAGTATGTAAATGAACGCTATCAGCTGACATTCGAATGGCTGAAAAGCGTGCTCGTTACCCTTGATCCGAACATTAGTATTTTTGGATTCGGTGATTCAAATAAGTTCGCGATTCTGCTGCAGGACAAGCATGAATATTACCAGGCATACTGCCGTCATCTCCAGCAGGAATATAAGAAGTTCTTTAAGGAGTCGCTGTCGTTCGGCATAGGCAATGAAGTATCTGACTTTACTCAAATTCATTCTTCATTCGTTGAAGCTCTGGAAACATTTGATATATGCCGCGATGAAGGAGCGACAGAGTTCCTCGAAGTATACCGTCCGCGTAATTTTGAAGAACTGCTGCAGCTCCTTCCGCCGGATAAAGTCCGCCCGTTCGTGCTCAGCACGCTCGGCGAACTCGCTTTCCCTTCGAATACAAAAGACAAAGAATTAAAGAAAACTCTGCAGATTTACATGGATAACCAGTGTGACATCACAAAAACGTCAAATGAGATTTTCGTTCACAGAAACACTGTAAAATACCGCATTAATAAATGCGAGGATTTGCTCAAGGTCAACGTTATGGACCCTGTTCACTCGTTAAATATCCGCCTTGCATTGTTCATTTCTCAGCACATACAAAATAATTAATTGTTGGGAATCAATAATTTTAACAATACTCATTGTTCAATGTGAACAATGAGTATTTACGTTTTACCATATATAATATGGTTAGTTAAAAACTATAGGAGGCGTACTTCAATGAATCACATAGAACAAAAAGATCCACAGTATTACAAGAAAATAATTGTTGCTTTAGTACTGGGTTGGGTTGCAATTTGGATTTACAGAACGATTCTTACGCCGATTTATCCTCAAATACAAAGCTCACTCGGCGATGTATCTAATGCAGAAATCGGGTTAATCGCTTCTGTATATTTCTTTGCTTACACGGGAATGTAAATTCCAGCAGGTATATTAGTAGATAAATTCGGACAGAAAAACGTTTTAATTCCTGCCTTTATCGGATTCGCGATCGGTGCTGTTGTACTCGGTACAGCAAGCTCACTGCCTCAAGTATATCTTGGGTCGTTAATTTCAGGTATCGCTACAGGTAGTTACTACGGATCAGCGTACAGCTTATCAGCTAAACACGTTCCAAAAGACAAAAAGACTTTTGCTAATGCGATTATTAACAGTGGTTCCGCAGTCGGTATGATAATCGGTCTTGTCGGTTCATCAGTTCTTGTCGGCGGTTTAAATGTTGAATGGAACTGGATGCTTTACGGTACAGCTCTTATTATCTTAGGTGTAACATTTGTATTCTATAAAAATATTAAGAGTGATAAAAAAGCTGCACCAATCCAGAACGCTGAAAATGCTGATGCAACTTCAGCAGACGTAATCACAGACCCGCAAACAGATGTTTCACTATTCTCAGCTAAACATATTACAATTTACTTCACGTATTTTGCTGTATGTTACGGTTACTACATGATTGTTACATGGTTACCATCATTTCTCGTTGCAGAAAAAGGATTCGGACAATCAGATGTCGGTTATGTATCAGCACTAGTTGCTGTTGCAGGTATCCCGGGCGCATTAATTTTCGCACGCTTAATCGACAAAAGACAGCAGGATCGTTTGAAATATATCCTGTTACTCCTACTCGTTTCAGCAGTAATGATTGGTCTTACAGTTTACTCACCATCACCATGGGTACTTTATATTGCATTAATCATTTACGGTTTAATGGGTAAACTTGCAATCGATCCGGTGTTAATCACGTACGTCTCAGATTCAGTACCGGAACAGAAAACAGCTAAAGCACTTGGTCTGTTTAACTTCTTCGGTATGGCTTCATCTGTCGTTGCACCTTGGCTTACAGGGTACATCGGTGACGTTACAGGATCACAAGTATTAGCATTCTATATCGGTTCAGTATTATTATTAGCAGCGGCAGTATTCTTCTTCCTTGTTGTTTATCTCAGAGATGGAAAAGAAACTCCAGCACACTAATATAAAAGAATAGATTTAATTAAGCAGCAGAGCATAGTCAGCTCTGCTGCTTTTTTTCACCCAAATTTATTTGTTCTGCAAAAGGTATTGGTAATCGGAGTCATGACAGACTCTCATGTATATGTATTATCTTTTGTATAGTCATGACA
>JBQDHL010000095.1:0-5316 GCA_052093725.1 Jeotgalicoccus sp.
GGTTCAGAGAAAATGAATATTTACGGTATTGATAAAGATGGAAATGAATCACCGGTATTTGCTGAAGGTAACTGGGCATTTTAATAAAATAAGCGTACAATTCATTTGAAAATATGATACAATTTAAGTAATTGTTATTATGGGAAATTCCGTTGAGGAGGATTTTTATGGGAAGCTGGCTAATGCTTTTAGTCGTATTATCTTTTGTAACTGCAATTCTCGGTTTTGCAGCAGTGCTTTATTACTTCCTGGCACAAGCGTTCCACAGTAAAGATGCACTTGTGATTGATACACCGGAAGAAGCGCTCGAGCGCAAAATATAAGAAACTTACTTAGAGGAGATGCATATCTCCTCTATTTTTATTATAAAGGGGAATATAAATGAAAAAATTAATGTCTGAATCATATGCAGTGAAAACTGCCAACGTACTGCCACCGGATTCAAACTCCCACGGGACAATGTTTGGTGGAAGATTATTGCAGTATGTAGATGATATTGCAGCCATCAGCGCACGACGTCATTGCAGAGAATCTGTAGTAACTGCATCTATAGATTCTATGGACTTTCTATTGCCGATTAACATTGGGGAAATTGTTATACTGGAAGCAATGGTGACACATACGGGACGCAGTTCAATGGAAGTAATGGTTAAAATATCAAAAGAAGATTTAACGAGAGAGTCGGGTAAAGAGCTCGCAGCTTTTTCATTTTTAACTTTTGTTGCACTGGATGAAAACAATAAAACTGTTGAAGTTCCTAAAATAGAGCCGGACAATGAACGTCTGCAATGGCTGAGTGATACTGGTAAAGAACGTGCTGAACGCCGTCTTGAAAGAAAAGAGCACAGCAAATCACTGAGTAACTTTTTCGCATCTGATTTATTGGAGTGAAGCTAGATGAAAATCAAACGTATTGTAAAACTGAAACGGGAAATGTACGATGTCTTATTTGACGATGGACAGTCTGTAAAAGTACATGAAGAATCGCTTGTACGTTATGTACTGATTCCCGGAAAAGAACTGGAAGAAGAAGAATTCAAAGAAATTGTTCAAAACATACAGTACGATCAGGCTTACGTTGCCGCGATTAAATATATCAGCTATAAAATCCGTTCGAATAAAGAGATGAAAAATTATCTTGAAAAGGATTTTGAAGAAGGAATCGTCAGCCAGACAATGTATCGTCTTCAGGACGAAGGATATTTAAACGATGAGAATTACGCAAGGTCGTTAAGAAATACATTGTTGAATACGACTGATAAAGGACCGGGGCATCTGAGAAGAGAATTAAAGAAACAGCAAATTCCGGAGAGTATTATTATAGAAGAAGCGGAATCATTTGATGAACTGATCGATGCGGAACGAATGAATAAATTAAAAGATAAATTCCTTAGAACTCACCGGGGTTCTTACGTGCAGTTCAAACAGAAACTGCGTGAGAAGTTAACACTGCGCGGCTACAGCAGCCAACATTTTGAATTGATAAATTATGATGACGACTATGATGAAGATACTTATTTTGAGAAAGACTTTGAAAAATATTATAATAAGTATCAGAAGAAAGAAAGCGGCTTTAAACTTAAGCAGAAAATGATTGCGGCAATGATGGGCAAAGGGTACGCTTATGACAAAATCAGTGAAAAGTTAGGCGGAATGAACGATGGATGAATCTGTAAGTAAAATGACTCGTAAAGAGTTAAATCATTATATTCAAAAGAAACGGGAAGCGATGAGACGTGCTGAGATGATGGGCGTTGAAAACGAATACCGTGTACTGGAGCGCCAGGTGCTTATTGCAGAATGCTATCTGATTGATCTGTCTCAAATTGAAAACGGCAAGATTTATAAAGTAATCAGCCAGGAAGATCATTACTTTAAAGTGGAGTATATGAAAGGAATATTTGTCTGGGGCTTTTTCGTGAATGGTGATGAAAAAGAATCAGCTATTCCAGTAAGTATGCTGCAGCTGCCTAAAAAGGTCAGATAATGAAAAATAACATTTTGTTAAAAGGGCTGGACTTATCTTATAGCAAAGAAGCAAAAGATTTTAAAAAGCGCATGCTTGGCAATGCAGGAACAGTACATCTTAAAAATATTAACATTCATTTATATGAAGGCGAAGTGCTTGGACTCTTAAGTGATGCTGAAACTTTGTTCTATATTAAGGAAGTACTGTCCGGCACTTTAAATCCCGTAACAGGGAAAGTTAAAACACACGGCGGAATATTGAGTCTTGATGTAATGGATCATGTTGCTAATCCGTTCTCCTTAAGTTTCTTCATAGAAGAATTGCTCGAGGAATATAAGAGCGGCAAGCAGTTTCAAAGCACAATTGAGCTGCTGCACAATAAGCCTGTTATCCGCAATAATCTGAATAAGAAATTAAAGGATCTGAGCCGTAAACAGCTGGCGCATATCCTGCTTGAAATTTCAGGGTTAATCGATGTTGAAGTAATTATTTATACTAATTTCCACGAACACCTTGAAGATTTAAACAAGTTCCGCAGTGTAGTGAACATGCATGAACAAAACGGCAGAGGTGTTCTGCTTTTAGAAACATCGCTTGAACCGATAGAGAAAATGGCAAACTATTTCACATGGGTCAGCTATGGGCAAATCCGTTTTGAGGGCAGTGTGGAAAAGGGTGTAGAGAGCTACAATAAATATCTCCGCGATAAAAGCATGGTCAAAAATATTGAACAGGAATCACTGTTCGATCTGGAATGGAAAAGGCATGTATATGAAGATGAGATGTACAGTGAAAACTTTAAACGTCTCGGCAAACAGCAGGCCTCGGTGCTCGACAATATCAATATCCGTAAAATTATTGTGACACTGGTACTGGCATTTCTTATGGTTCTGTCAGCGCTCGTCGTATTTATGAATATTTCATTTATCGGGGAATCACCGACATTCACAGAAGAACAGCAGAACTTCAATGAAAAAATTGTATCCGAGAGACTGTCCTATGCATTTGTTGATAGAGACGGACTGGAGATTGAGGACACGACGCTGCCACAATATACACTTCTTGAAGTAGCAGCAGCTGACGAAGAAACGTATACTGTTAATTACGGTGGAACTGAAAAAACAGTGAACCGTAATGAAGTAATTTACTTCAACCCGGCAAGTCTGTATACAGAAGAAGAATTTATGAATCTGCTCCAATATGCGAGTCCGGTAATTCAGAATAACTATCTGTTTTACTCAAACTATTTAAACGGTGACCGTGCATTCCTTGAGGAGAACATTACATTTGATGTTCTCGATGAGAATCACGGCAGCGTGGCTGGCATTCCAATTACTTACCATTTTTCAGGAGATACTGTATTCTCCATGGAATTTGAAGGTGCTGAAAATAATAAGATTACAGAAGATTTAAATCTGACTGGTGAAGTTACTATTTTCAGAGTGGATGAAGGATTTATGATTTACGACAGTGTTCAGAATAACTGGAATTATATGAGAAGGTAGGTGCGCGGATAATGAATTACAGAGTTAAATACTTGCTTAGACGCGTATTCAGACAGGCTGACAGATTTACGCTGTTAAACTTAACACCTGTACTCATTTACATTGCGGGACTGGTTCTGCTCTTCATCGGTTTTATGACAGCTGAAGATAGTACGATGGTCCGGGTGCTATACGGCACGGTAGGTTTCATGGCTGCAGTATGGATATTCAGTATGGTGATTCTGAATAAGAACGAAGCATACGTTAAAGGTTCTATTTTAAAAGTAAATTATATACCGCTGTATTTACGTATATTACCGACAATGATTTACCAGACAATTATGTTTATGATTTTTATAACGATGTACAGTGCTTTTACGGCACTGTTCGTTGATAACTGGATGATGAATATATACTCGCTCCTGTATTACATCCTGCTCGGAGTTATTCTCGTCATTCCATTTACGATGTTATTTTTAGGCGTATCGATGCACATTAATACGAGTAAAATTAATCCGATACTGTTCGTTATCGTGCTGCTGATCGTCCCGGTGTTTTATTTACCGGAGCAGCTGCCCTCTATTGTAGAGAGTATCTTTAGTCTCAATCCATTTTATTATGTGATTAACGGCTTGCAGAATAACTCAATTCATCAGGCATGGTCTGTAAATAGATTGCCTTTTGATATATTGTATGTGACGCAGGTGGCTATTCTTTATTTATGGATGTTTGAGTCATATAATAAAATGAAAATTCAATTATATAATGAAAAAAACAGCATGCCTAAACTTTAGGCATGCTGTCATTTAATTAGTGGCTAATTTTCGCTGCAGTTTCGTTTCTGAATATACCCATCCGGTGTAGCTGGACTGTACTTCATAATCATCCTTATCAAGATGCATAATGCAGACGAAAGGATAATGTCCATCTTTTAAATATCTTAAATCGATATATCTGACTTCTACTGTATCCTCGCTTAGTTCTTTAATTTCATAACGGTATATTGAAGAGAAGAATGTGAAAGACATAAAGTTTTTATCATCTTTTACTGCTTCGAATAAATCTCCTTCAAGCGGGCCAATCTTATCAAAGCGGTCGTAAAATACAACCTGACCTTTAAAAGTACGGCCGACATAATATGCTTCTTCTGTAACGACTACAACCCGCCACTCATTGAAGCGGATAGTAGGCAGACAGAATACACGTGTAATTTCATCATCTGGAAGGAGCTGTTTAATTTTATCAACTAAATACTTCTGGTAAATAAAGCGCGCAATGTAGTAAAGAACCAGTGCGGCATATAATATAATGAATAGTGTGACGGGGTTAAAGCCGATAAACCACAATATAAAGTATGAGATATGCATAACGATCATCGGAATATCGATGGTATTTATAAACCCGAGCTGCAGCCACGTATGATTGAATGGCCGGAGCGCCTGGGTGCCGTACGCATTAAATATATCCGAGAATACGTGAAGTGACACTGCAAACAGCGACCATAAATACATATTGATGAATGGTAAACCGAAAAACAGAGTAAACGGCAGAGAGTGAGTAACACCTCTGTGGTTTTTAATATATACAGCATTATTTTTAATTTTTAAGATAGTATCGAGATCGGGAATAAGAGATGCACCGACAACTGTCGTAATAAATCCGGCAGATACGGGATCGACTGCAGGATCGATGTAGGCCAGGCCGACAATCGTGCCGCCCATTAATGTATGTGTTAATGTATCCATGACTTCACTCCGTTTCAATACGGGATTTTATTTATAAATATATTTTTAAAAAGGTGAGTTTTAAAATGTTTAAAAGACCGGTATTTAATAATACATTACTTAATTGGTATCAGGCAAA
>JBQDHL010000096.1:0-5255 GCA_052093725.1 Jeotgalicoccus sp.
TGCCAGGTGAACCGGTGAACAAATTTCATAGGCAGCGAGCTCGTAAGTATCTATTCCACATATCGTTACACCTAAATCACTCATCGGCTGTATTAAGAAATTATATGGTGCACTACTTACTCTGATGACCAAAAATTCAACGATAAAATATAAACTTAATGCAATCCAGGACAGTGCACCAATAATTTTTGTAACCTCGTATTTAGCTTCTAATACTAATACTGTAATTAAAATACCCACGGTCAATATACCCATTAATATATAAGACATGACTCCCCCCTGCACCTGCTGCAAGTTCTAATTAATCATCTTTCACTACCAATCCCATCAATGCTGCCATCTGAATCGCCTGCACACTGGAAACGATACAGCCTTCCAAATCTTCACGCTTAATGCTCAATGATTCAAAACGGGATGAACTGATATCGACACCTTTAAGTGGTGTATCGACAAATCTGGCTTCTGTCAGATCGCAATTTTCAAAGCCGATATTTTTAAATTTATTATTAAAGAAATCTGCTGTAATCATTCTCGTATTTTCAAACAGCACATTCTCAAGCTTTGACTCACTTATCCCCGACAGATTTAACAGTGACTCATAAAATTTAACACTTTTAATTCTGGACTCATCAAAACTGACGCCAATCATTTTACAGTTAATAAACTCAACGTTATGTATAGAAGCACCCAAAAATACTGTATTTGAGAAATCACAGTTAATAAATCTCGTGTCGGTTAAATCTGCATTATCAAATTCATTATTCGATAAATTACTATTCTTAATTACAGAGTTATATGAGATTAATCTTTCAAGGTCAGTATTAAGAAACTCAGCATCGTTAATCTCAATACCATCAAATATCTGATCTTCATCTTCTATAATCGATTCATATGAAACTACTTCTAATTTTGGTGCTATTCTCAGTGGTTTTAACTTCATTTTTACGCCTCGCTATTCGTGTATTCGTGTATTCGTTCCATTATATCTTTAGTCAGTAATTCTCTTGGTTTATTTAATTTTATCTTCCAGATCACTCATAAATTTCGCAGGATTTCCTGCAACAATCGTGTTGGCAGGTACATCTTTAGTTACTACAGAACCCGCTGCTACAACTGAGTTTTCTCCTATCGTAATTCCCGGAAGAACCGTTGCATTTGAACCAATCCAGGCATTTTTTTCAAGCACAATCGGTTTTAAGAACATCGTGCCTCTGTTGCTTGGGTTATAGTCATGATTAATCGTAGCCAGTACAACATTGTGACCGATTAAACTGCCGTCTCCAATAGTAATACCACCCTGATCCTGAAAACGGCAACCCGAATTAATAAATACATTTTTGCCAAGTTTAATATTTTTGCCGAAATCAGCAGTAAACGGTACAAATAAAGAGAAGCTCTCGTCCACTTCCTCACCCGTAATACCTGACATATAGTTCCTGATCTCTTCATCGGTGTATACACCGTTATTAAGTTCTGCACATAACCTTCTTGTCTCTGCAGATACATCTCTCATGGCTGCATCCTCATCCGAACCAGCTTTAAGTACTCCGTCTCTCTGCATATTTGATAATAGTGTCTCGAGTTCCAAAATCATCATCTCCCACTTTAATATTAGTAATATTTATATACCCTTTCTTTAAATATAAATGCTAAAGTCTGCTTTAGGTCAATAAAAAACCAGCGTCCTCACATTCAGGAAACTGGTTTGGATAGATTAAACTCCGTCCGTTCTTTTCTTAAAGTTAAACTGGGAAAGTAGAGGTAATCCAATAACAAATATCCAAAACTCTAGATTTTTAACATTGAATGCTTTCATATTAGGCTCTCCAACGAATACATTCATCGTTATAATTGCAGCCCAAACAAGACACATCGCATATAACCACTGTTTTTTGCTTCCTTGCTCTTCATCCCCAGAGTCACTCTCTTCTACCTCACCATTTTTATTCTCAAAATATGCACCAATAAAAATAATCAAAAATGCCAGTATTATTGGACCAAATTGGATATACCATGGGATTCCATGATAAAAATCTGTCACAATCAATGTGAACAATCCACCGGACAGTATAATCGTTATAAATGTTCTTTTAGACACAATAACAACACCTTAATGAAGTGATTTTATTAATTCTGAATGTATTCAGAAATCAGTTCAAACGTGTTTTCCAGTGCATCGATATGTGTACGTTCCATATCGTGACTGCTCGCCACTCCCGGCCCGATGAGTGCTGCTTTAATATTCGCGCCGCCGCTCATTGCTGCTGATGCGTCACTGCCATACATCGGATAGATGTCCACCGCGTAGTTCAGTGCTTTTTCTTTCGCAAAGTTCATCAGTTTCGTGGTCATATCGTAGTCATACGGTCCTGATGAGTCTTTTGCACAAATCGATACATCGTATTCTGTACATTCAAGATCAAGGCCAATACATCCCATATCGACAGCTAACAGTTCTGTAATATCTTCCGGAATCCATGCAGCACCGTGACCGACTTCTTCATATGTTGAAAAGATAAATTTCAGATTCGTCGAGGGTGTTACTTCTTCCTGTTTCATCATTTTTAAAATGCTTACTAACACAGCGACCGATGCTTTATCATCTAAGAATCTTGATTTTATAAAGCCTGAATCTGTAATGACCACTTTCGGATCATACGCAACAATATCACCATTCTGGATGCCGATATTCTCTACGTCTTCTTTACTTTCCACACGTTCATCGAGTTTTACAATCAGGTTATCGATGTCGCGTTCTTTTGTCGACGCATCTTTAAATACGTGAATTGATGGTGATTTAGACAAAATAGTCCCTGTATATACTTTGTCATCGCGCGTAATAATGTCACAGTATTCCCCGTCCAGCGTCGGTGTTAAAGGACCGCCAAGTTTAGTCAGCGATAATGTACCGTCCGAGTTAATTGAACGGACCATAAGACCTAACGTATCCACGTGAGCGCTTAATCCTCTAGTGACTTCAGCATTTTCACCGTCTACCTGAACAATCAGGTTCCCCTTCGGTGTCGTCATCGTTTCATAACCGATATCTTCAATTGTTTCCCGTAAAAAACTCACCGCGTTAGTCGTGTAGCCTGTAGGACTGTTGATTGATAACAGTTTTGTTAAAAACGAAATCGTGCCGTCTCTTTTAAACATTATTACAGCTCCCCTTTTGTTTTAACTTAAGTCTTTCTGTAAACTATACACTAAATCTTTTCTTTATATCCACCATTTAAATAATAGTAAATACAAGCCCCCCGAAAAGTCATACAATATTATAACCAGTCTGCTCTATTTTAAAAACACTACTAAAAAGTCAGTATCCGTTACCGCCTCAACACTGTGCAGTTCCCCTGCTTCCATAAACAGAACATCGCTGTTTTGAAGAGTATATTCCTCAACAGAACATATAAACTTAACCGTCCCGTTTCTGACGATTATAAAAATCGGATCTTTAGAATCATGCTCAGGAATTCCTTCACCTGTTTTAAGCTGAATATTAACGATATTCGACTGCTCATTACCGAATATTTTCTTAATTGATTTATCCTTTTTAGTAATTTCATTCTCAGTATGAATCCGCTTTGCCATATTATATCAGCTCCTTTTAGTTGTATTATACGATAGAACATTAAAGAACTCCCTGACTGATTTGTCAGGGAGTTCTTTATAATATCTATGCTCTCATAGTTTTACTTTTCGCTGTTGCGAGCTGACCGCCGTCATCTAAGAAGCGTTCAACGCCTTCAGCTGCTCTGTATGCCAGTGCACCGATTGTCGGTGTCGGGTGGTGGCTGCCGAACTGCGGGAATGCTGATCCGCCGACAACGAACAGGTTATCGACATCCCACATCTGCAGATAGTTGTTGACTGCTGATGTTTCAGGGTCGTCACCCATCACCACACCGCCTGTGTAGTGTCCGCCTGAAAATACATGGTCAAATTCTTCGGCAACTTCATCATCTTCTATAATGTCAGCGCCCATCTCTTCCATGATTTCATGACATCTGTCTATCCCGAATTGAGCAATCGGTCGTTCGTTTGCACCGAATTTATACGTAATGCGGAGTAACGGATCGCCGTACTCATCTTTGTACGTCGGATCGAGATCCACATAGTTATGCCAGTACGACATCGCAATGCTCGAATACCAGATACGGAGTGCACTGTACGCATATTTCAGCGATTCAGCTTTATAATCCGCACCCCAGTTTGATACTTCTCTCGTGTAGTTGCTGCTGCTTGAGATTGCTGCGAAACCATATTGTCTTAATTCAATTGCACCGCCGCCGATAAAATCCAGATCCGTATGATCGAAGTTATCCGCCGCATAATCGTTTACTGCAGCACCAAGTGCTCCAGCTCCCATGTACAGATTGAATTTCTCATTTTCAAAGAATCCTCTGACACCGTGGAAAGCTGAGTTGTACTGACCGTTAAAGTTACGCCCGATCAGTCCTTCTCTAGTTTCCGGATCGTATTGTTCACCGATATCAGACAGCATTAACAGTCTGTTATTTGTAAATGCGAATGCAGCAAGTACAACCGCATCGGCAGGCTGCTCGTACTCTTTGCCTGTCGTTTCATCAACGTACATTACACCTGTCGCTTCTTTGCTGTCATCATCGTAAAGTACGCGGCGTACGTTTGCACGTGTACGGAGTTCGAAGTTATCATGTCTCATTGCTGTCGGAATTACTGTTGCAAGCGGATCTGATTTCGCATCAAAGTCACACCCTGCTCTTGTACAGAATGAACAGTACATACATGCATTAAGTTTCTCCCCATCAGGGTTTTCGTAGTTCTGTGACATATTCCCTGCTGCGATTTGGAAAGGATGCAGTCCTAAGTTTGTCGCTGCGTCTTTAAACATTTTTAATGATGGTGTTTCGTTTAATGGCGGGTTAGGCCATGGTTTGTTACGCTCAGGTGCTAACGGATCCTGTTCTCCTGAAATACCTGCTGCATATTCCCATTTCTCATAATAAGGTTCAAGTTCCTCATATGTAATCCCCCAGTCCTGAAGACTCATATCATCTGGAATCTTGTCTTCTCCATATTTCTCAATCGTCTGACTGCGAATTTCAAATTCGTATGGCCAGTATCTGTAAGATGCTCCGGCCCAGTGCACACTCGCACCACCAAGATCGACACCCAGCTGGTTATCTGCCATCGTTCTGACCGGTAATGCTGTATCTTCAATTTCGTTTCTCGATGTTACAGTATCCCCTTTTAAGGACTGCATAATTTCGAAA
>JBQDHL010000097.1:0-5193 GCA_052093725.1 Jeotgalicoccus sp.
TCCCGGTTAACAACAGCGGTTTCCCGTTGTGAATCCAACGCTCCCGGTTAACAACGGCAGTTCCCCGTTGTGAATCTAACGCTTCCGGTTCACAACGGCAGTTTCCCGTTGTGAATCCAGTGCTTCCGGTTAACAACGGCAGTTCTCCGTTGTGAATCCAATGCTTCCGGTTAACAACAGCGGTTTCCCGTTGTGAATCCAACGCTCCCGGTTAACAACAGCGGTTTCCCGTTGTGAATCCAACGCTTCCGGTTAACAACGACAGTTTCCCGTTGTGAATCCAGCTACAATAAAACTAATTACCAGCCGCGTTCAGCCATACGTTCTTCAAGCGACAGTCCGTGAACATCAAGGCCTCTCATTGCGCTGCCAAGTTCCTTAGAAAGTTCACCGATTAATTTATAATCTGTATAGTTTTCTGTTGCTTTAACGATTGCTCTTGCGAATTTTTCAGGATTTTCTGATTTGAATATACCCGAGCCGACAAAGACGCCGTCTGCACCGAGTTCCATCATTAACGCCGCATCCTGTGGTGTTGCGACACCGCCTGCTGCAAAGTTTGTTACAGGAAGTTTGCCTTCTGCTTTAATTTTTTTAAGAACATCGTACGGAGCGCCCAAGTCTTTCGCAGCAGTCATCAGTTCATCGTCACTCATAACGCTGATTTGTTTAACCTGCTGATTTACTAAACGGATGTGACGAACTGCTTCGACGATATTACCTGTACCCGGTTCACCTTTCGTACGCAGCATTGAGGCGCCTTCACCGATACGTCTTGCAGCTTCCCCTAAATCTTTACAGCCGCAGACGAATGGTGCTTTGTAGTCATCTTTTTTAAGGTGGTATTCTTCATCAGCCGGTGTAAGAACCTCCGATTCGTCTATGTAGTCAACGCCCATTGATTCCAAGACGCGTGCTTCAACGATATGGCCGATACGGCATTTCGCCATAACAGGTATTGATACTGCTTTAATTACTTCTTCGATAATAGTCGGATCACATGCACGCGCGACGCCGCCTTCAGCTCTGATGTCGGACGGAACACGTTCCAATGCCATTACTGCGACTGCACCTGCTGCCTCTGCGATTTTTGCCTGTTCTGCGTTGACAACGTCCATAATGACGCCGCCTTTTAATTTTTCTGCTAATCCCATATTTATCCCTCTTCCTTCTTAATTTAATTTTAGTTTAAAATAGAATGTGATATTCTATAAGTGTCAGAATACATAAAATGTTAGGGGTCAGATTGTGTTTATCAATCTCGATAAAGAAAATACCGTACCGTTATATGAACAACTGTATCAGGATATGAAGAAGAAAATTTTAAATAATCATCTCGCAGGAGACGTGAAATTACCGAGTAAGCGACAGCTGAGTGAAGATTTATCGGTCAGTATGACCACGATTGAGCGAGCGTATAATCTGCTGATTGATGAGAACATGATTTATACGAAAGAGAAGAGCGGTCATTATGTTGTACCGACAGAAACCCTTCATACGCAGGATAAAAAGCTCAATGTCATTAAAATTCCGAAAAGACAAGAATCCGTGTTGCCGCTTGGGAAAGTGGATACGTCCATCGTGCAAAATGATGTGATTAAGCAACTGAGTACCGCAGTATTTTCAGATTTGTCGCTCTTAAACAGCGGGAACAGGAGCGGGGAAGCTGTCCTGAAAGAAGCGATACGTGAATATCTGTATGTTAACCGGGGAGTGCAATGTCAAGCGGAACAAATTTTTATCGGACCGTCTACAGAACATCTGCTGGAGCAGGTGTTTTATCTTTTGGATTATCCGAAAGTGACACTGGAAGACCCCGGGTATCCGGTTGTGAAAAATGTGCTGGAGCGGTTGAGAATTCCATACGATACAGCGCCGGTTGAAGAAGACGGAATCGATATTGAGATGGTGAAAGAGTTGAATAACAAGCTCACACACATTACACCGTCGCACCAGTTCCCAAGCGGGGTGGTGATGTCACTGAATAAAAGGATTCGCCTGCTCAATGGAGTGAGTGAGCGGAACAGCTATTTAATAGAAGATGATTACGATAGTGAATTCCGATATACAGGAAGACCCTTGTCATCGCTGCAGGGGTTGGATCAGAATGACCGGACGATATATATGAATACATTTTCGAAGTCGATATATCCGTCGCTTCGAATTGCGGTAATGATACTGCCGTCGGAACTTGCGGAAAAATATTATGAAAGCGGACTATCATGCAACGTTTCAAGGCAGATGCAGCATATCGTAGCGAGATTTATCGGTGACGGTTATTTAAACAGACATGTAAACAGAGTCCGGAAATTTTACGGCGAAAAGATGAAGGCTGCGGTGGAGGAATTGAATAACCGCTATCCTGACGTTGAAATCAGCGGGGAACATACAGGAATGCATTTTGTCCTCCGGGTACCCGGAGCTGATCTGCGTAGTGATGCAGAAAAACATAAGATTATCTGCATGACCTCGTATTCTTCAGCTGGAGATTTCAATGATACGGTGCTGGTGGGAATCGGCGGAAAGAGTGCAGATGAGATTGTTAGGATTCTGGATGAATTTCTGGTGGATGTGCAAGGGTGATGATAAATGCGGTCGTATAAACGTCCTTCATCGGACTCGATCAACGAATACCATGCTAAGATACATAAAACGGGTCAGCTCTAAGAGCCGACCCGTTATTCAGATTATTCTATTTCACTGTCGATGTGACCTGGTACACCCAGTCGTTTTTGTCTTCAAGCTTGCATGTCTGGATGCCTGTCAGGTTATCGTAGAGTTTCTGTGTGACTTCACCGATTTCATTACTGTTAATTCTGTAGTCCGTGCCGTGGATGTTCATAATGCCGACAGGAGATACTACCGCTGCTGTTCCGGCTCCGAATACTTCAGTAATCGAGCCGTCTTTAATACCGGCTTCAACGTCGTCTATGTGAATGCGTTCTTCTGATATGGTAATGCCTAAATCTCCAGCGAGTGTAATCAATGATTTTCTCGTAATACCCGGTAAGATTGACCCGTTTAATTCAGGTGTAACAAGTTCTCCGTTTCTTACGAAGAAGATGTTCATGCTGCCAACTTCTTCCACATATTCCTGATGAACACCGTCGAGCCATAATACCTGCTCGTACCCTAAATCATTTGCTTTCTGCTGTGCTGTCAGACTTGCTGCATAGTTTCCGGCAAATTTAACTTCGCCGACACCGCCGCGGACCGCTCTTACATAGTGATCTTCGACAAAAATACTTGTTGGATTAAGCTGCGCGCCGTAATAGCCTGCAACAGGTGACAATACAATCAGCATTTTATAACTTTTCGAAGGGCGGACTCCGAGGTACGCTTCATCTGCAAAGACGAGAGGGCGTACATATAATGCCTGACCATCGCCGTCCGGCACCCAGTCGTGTTCCAGTTTAAGCAGCTCAGTTAATCCGCGAAGTGCTAATTCCTCATCGACCTTTGGCATAGACATACGTTCGAGCGAACGGTTCAAGCGTTTAAAGTTTTCATCCGGTCTGAACAATGTAACATCACCGTCGACGTTATATGCTTTCATTCCTTCGAAAACAGTCTGTCCGTAATGCAGTGCCTGAGCACTTGGTGAGATTTCAAGTGGTGCATACGGCACGATTGATGCATTGTGCCAGCCGAGTTCTGCTGAATAGTCCATTGAAAACATATGGTCTGTAAAGTAACTTCCGAAAGGAATACCCGCCACTTCAGGTTTTTCTTTTAAATTTTGTGATTTAGTTATTTGAAGTTGCTGTGTCATATATTGGGTCCCCCTATATTCTCTTTATGTAATTTGAAAATTGTTATCATTGTATCAGCTGAGAAATAAAAAGGCAATATATTATCAGATAATTTAGAATTTAATTTACACTCATAATTCATACTAAAGTAATATGGTATTTTAACGGTATAATATGTAGAATGAATATATATGGAAAATTATTTTATCAGCAGAAGATAGGAGAATTTATAATGACTAAAAATATATTCGATAAAGTTCAATTATCATCCGGACAGACATTTGAAAACCGTCTTGTCATGGCGCCGATGACGACGCAGTGCTCTTATCATGACGGTTCAGTTACCGATGAACTCGTTCAATATTATTCGCGCCGGGCAGGCGGTCCGGCAGCAGTTATCGTAGAAAGTACTTTTATCGACAATTATGGACGTGCATTCGAAGGTGCACTCGGTGCTGATACAGAGGATAAAATCCCGGGACTTAAAAAGCTCGCGGAAGGTATTAAAAGTAAAGGGTCGAAAGCGATTATTCAGCTTTATCATGCAGGACGCATGGGCACACCTGAACTGAATAAAGGGCGTCAGCCAATTTCAGCGAGCAACATTGCAGCGCTCCGTGATAATGCTGCAGAACCCCGCACGCTTGAAGTAGAAGAAATCGAAGAGATGATTCAGTTGTTTGCGAATGCTGCACGACGTGTTATTGAAGCAGGATTCGACGGCGTAGAATTGCACGGTGCGAATACATATCTGCTCCAGCAATTTTACTCACCGCATTCGAACAGACGCGATGATGAGTGGGGCGGATCGAGAGAGAATAGATTGCGCTTCCCGAGACGTGTTACTGAAAAGGTGCGCGAAACTGCAGTCGAACTGGGGAAATCGGACTTCATAATCGGCTACCGATTTTCTCCTGAAGAACTGGAAGAGCCGGGTATTAATTTTGAAGATACGATGTATCTGTTAAATCATCTGGCGGACTATACGATAGATTATTTCCATTTCAGCATTAACAACTGGCAGCGGACATCGATTATCGATACAGAAGACGAGGAGCTGCTTTTAGAAAAATATCTGAATAATGCGAGTGATAAGCTGAAAGAAATTCCGATAATGGGTGCCGGGGGTATAAAATCTGTTGAAGATGCGGAAGAAGCAATCGGCAGCGGTTTTGATTTAATGAGTGTCGGCAAAGCCCACTTAATTAACCCGGACTTTGTTAATCATTTAAAAAACAATGAATTACCGAAGTCATTGTTAACTGAAGGCGACGATGAGAAACTGACAATTCCCGCACCTCTCTGGAATATTCTCGGATTTTTAAAAGAGAAATAAAAACATTATATTTGACAGATAATTCACACACCTTTGCAGAAATACTGCAAAGGTGTGTTTTTATTTGAGCAGAAGTATAGTAAAATCGTTTTTATAAGTCTTTGT
>JBQDHL010000098.1:0-5150 GCA_052093725.1 Jeotgalicoccus sp.
TACACAACAAAATTAATCTTAATGTTAACTAATTAATAACTCTCTCATGGAGTAATTACAGTAAAACTGGGTATAAAATATTAAACAATAAATCAAAAGGAGATACATTATGAGCAGACCGATTATTGGGATTACAACGGCAATAGAAGACAGCCAGTTGATTTTAAGGCCGCATTACATTGAGGCAGTGACGGATCTCGGAGGCGTGCCGATGCTGCTTGCTAAAAATGATAGTAAGGAGACGATAAAAGAACAGGTCGAATCTCTGGACGCTTTATATTTAACGGGTGGAAAAGATATTAACCCTAGTACTTACGATGAAGAACCTCATTCGAAACTTGAAGCTGTCGAACATGGCCGTGATGAATATGAAATTGAAATTATTAAACATGCGTTTAAAAGAGGAATTCCGATTCTTGGGATTTGCCGCGGCAGTCAGCTGCTGAACAGTTTGACTGATGGCACGATGTATCAGGATCTGGAAAGTCAATATGAGGGTGACAGCTTAATTCAGCATAAGCAGAAGTCTGACAGAGATTATCTGCAGCACAGCCTCTTGATTGAAGAAGGTTCCAGATTACACAAAATTATCGGCAAGGATAAAATCCGGGTAAACAGCCACCATCACCAGGCGAACAAAGCAGTGGATAATAAAGACTTCATTGTCTCCGGCAGGGCTTCAGATGGTGTAATCGAAGCATTTGAAAGTACGGGTAAGACTTTTATAATGGGACTACAGTTCCATCCGGAAGATGCCTATAAGTTTGATGTATCTTCGAAGAAAATTCTGGAGGCATTTATTTCAGAAGCTCAAAAATTCAGAGACAAAAAGATGAATAAACAAAAAAGTTGAATAAATAAAAAAACATCCGGACCTGTACAGGTCCGGATGTTTCTTAAAGCGCTCTTATCGTAATTCTTTGATACGAGCAGCTTTACCACGTAAGTCACGCAGGTAGTAAAGTTTAGCACGACGTACGCGTCCACGGCGAACAACATCGATTTTCTCGATTTTAGGCGTGTGAACAGGGAATGTACGTTCAACACCAACACCGTAAGAAATCTTACGTACAGTGAATGTTTCAGAAATCCCGCCACCTTGGCGTTTAATTACAACACCTTCGAAAAGCTGGATTCTTTCGCGTTCTCCCTCTACAATACGAACGTGAACTTTAACTGTGTCTCCCGGTCTGAACTCAGGAAGATCAGTTTTTAACTGGTCTTTAACGATAGAATTTAATAATTCTTGTGACATAATATATCTTCTCCTTCTTCCAATTATCTTACCCAATTTCTAAGCAGCGGATAATTGTGATATTTACGTGTATTTACACTCGTACAATACTACCATACAAATCCTGGCCATTCAATCACTATTATAAAAAAATCCGAGCTTTATTCGTCCAGTAAATCCGGACGGCGTTCTCTTGTGCGTTTCAGGCTTTGTTCATGGCGCCATTCTTCAATGTGCTTATGATTTCCTGATAACAGCACTTCCGGCACTTTCATGCCGCGGTACTCTCTCGGACGGGTGTAATGCGGATGTTCCAGCATGCCTGTCGAGAACGAGTCTTCCTGGTGGCTGGCTTCGTTGCTCAGCACGTCGGGGATTAAACGGACGATTGCATCAGTCATTGTCATTGATGCAAGCTCTCCGCCTGTTAAGACGTAATCCCCGATAGATACTTCATCGGTTACAAGCGTACGGATACGCTCGTCGTAACCTTCGTAGTGACCGTTGATGAAGACAATATTGTCTTCTTCAGCCAGTTCCTCGGCCATTTTCTGATCAAACGGCCTGCCCTGCGGACACATTAAAATAACGCGCTTGTTACCTTTGATATCGAGACTGTCCATCGCATTGAATACAGGTTCCGGTTTTAAGACCATACCTGCCCCGCCGCCGTAAGGATAGTCATCGACTTTGTTATGCTTATCTCCCGAAAAATCACGGAAATTAATCATATGATAATCAACGATACCTTTATCTTTTGCGCGCTTTAAAATAGATGCCCCGAGGACGCCTTCATACATGTCCGGGAACAGTGTTAAATAATATATATTCATTAATCCAACAATCCTTCGAGTGGTGTAATTTCAACTATGCCGCGTTCAAAATCGACAGTTTTAACAACCTGTTCGATATAAGGAATTAAATATTCTCGCTCGCCTTCGATCACCCAGACGTCATTGGCGCCGGTGAACATTACTTCTGAAATTTTACCAAGTTCAGTATTGTCATCTAAATTTATTACAGTCAGACCGACAATATCACGGACGTGGTATTCATTTTCAGCAAGTTTTAACTCTTCGCCGTTTTCTTCGATAAAAACATCCTTGCCTTTTAGATGAGTGATATCGTTTATGTTCGATACCCCTTCAAACTTCAGCATATGAAAGTTTTTATGCGTGCGGTACGCTTCAATCGTCAGCTCTTCGCCGGCGATTTCTACCATATTGCCCGCTTTGAAGCGTTCTTCCAAAAAGTCCGAGTCACTTAATAGTCTAACTTCGCCGCGCACACCGTGGAAATTCACCAATTTACCAATTTTAATTCGCAAGATGAACACCTCTTATAAAGAATAAAAAGACACACTGTTAAAGTGTGTCTTAATGCAAATCAACAAACACTTTCTTTGACGCGTTTCTGTCAGCGTTTGAAACAACAATGCGGAGCGCTTTAATAAAACGGCCGCCGCGGCCGATTATTCGTCCGACATCGGATTCATGTACGCTTATTTTATACGAAACTTTATGCGGCGTCTCGTCACGATTAATGACGAGTTCTTCCGGATAATCCAGCATCGGTTCAAGAATTGTTTGAAGTAATTTGTCCATCGGAATTATTTCCCGAATTTAGCATTGTGGAACTGTTCCATGATGCCTTTGTCACTGAAAATGTTACGTACAGTGTCGCTCGGTTTAGCACCTTGCTGTAACCACTCTAACGCTTTTTCGTTGTCTAATACAACGTTATCTTCAGATTTTGAAACCGGGTTATATGAACCGATTTGTTCGATGATTCTACCATCTCTCGGGCTGCGTGCATCTGCAACAACGATACGGTAGAAAGGATTTCTTTTAGAACCCATACGAGTTAATCTAATTTTTACTGCCATGTTTGAAAACTCCTCTCTTTATTTCTTTTCGACTTTCTTATCATAACAAACGAAAACACACATGTAAAGAGTTTATTCTTTACATGTGTGTGTTTTATTTTAAAAAGGAAGTCCCATGCCGCCAAACGGATTTTTGCCTTTCTTTTTACCGCTTGTCATCTGTTTCATCATTTTCTTCATATCGTTAAATTGCTTCAGCAGACGGTTAATTTCCTGCAATGAACGGCCGGAGCCTTTAGCAATACGCTTTTTACGACTGGCGTTCAGTTTTTCCGGATGCTCGCGCTCATCAAATGTCATCGAGCGGATAATCGCCTGGACGTGATCGATTTCCTTGCCGGAGAACTGCATTTTATCGAGTCCTTTAATCTTGTTCGCACCTGGCATCATTTTTAAAAGATCATCAAGCGGTCCTAATGTTTTCACCTGGTCCATCTGGCTTAGAAAATCATCCAGAGTGAAGCTTGAGTCTTTAATTTTCTTCTCGAGTGCTTTTTGCTCGTCTTCATTCACATTGTCCTGTGCTTTTTCAATAATAGAGAGCATATCACCCATACCGAGTATACGTGAAGCCATGCGTTCCGGGTGGAATGCTTCCAGTCCGTCCATCTTCTCCGAGACCCCGATAAATTTAATTGGTTTTTGAGTCACGGAACGAATTGACAGTGCTGCCCCTCCTCGTGTATCGCCGTCAAGCTTCGTCAGCGTTACTCCCGTAATATCAAGGAGCTCGTTAAAGCTTTCTGCGACGTTTACCGCATCCTGTCCTGTCATCGAGTCGACAACGAGCATAATTTCATCGGGATTAGTAATATCTTTGACGTTCTTCAGTTCGTTCATCAGCGTTTCGTCGATGTGCAGACGGCCTGCCGTATCGATTATTACCGTATCGAGGTGTTCTTCTTTTGCATGCTCCAGCGCTTTCGTCGCTATTTCTTCAGGTTTAACCTGATCGCCAAGCGAGAAGACTGGTACATCTATCTGTTTACCGACTGTCTGCAGCTGATCGATTGCTGCCGGACGGTAAATATCCCCTGCCACTAAGAGTGGACGCTTATTGTGTTTTTTACGCAGGTGCAATGCGAGCTTCCCTGCAGTTGTTGTTTTACCTGCACCCTGCAGGCCGACCATCATAATAACTGTCGGTGGTTTCTGCGCCAGATTAATCTTCTGATTTTCTCCGCCCATCAGTGATGTTAACTCTTCCTGAACGATTTTAATGACCTGCTGTCCGGGTGTTAAACTTGTCATAACAGCCGAACCTAGAGCGCGTTCTTTAACGTCGTTGACGAATTGCTTAACGACTTTAAAGTTAACGTCGGCTTCAAGCAGTGCAAGGCGCACTTCGCGCATCATTAATTTTACGTCAGATTCAGTAACTTTACCTTTACCCTTAATGCGGTCCATCGTGGACTGCAGTCGTTCTCCAAGACCTTCAAAAGCCATAGTGCCGTCCTCCTTAATCCAAGTTCTCTAATTTTTCGATTATTTTTTTAACGTCTGCTGGAATATTATCTCCGAGCTTGTTTTTAAGTTCTGCATATAATTCCAGGCGTTTATTAAAGTTTTTATACATACCCAGTGTTTCTTCATATTGCTCCAGCATATCGCGAGAGCGTTTAAGATTATCATACACAGCCTGCCGTGTCACGTTCATCTCTCCGGCTATTTCACTGAACTGAAAGTCTTTCAGATAATACAACTCAATGTATTTCTGCTGTTTGTCAGTTAACAGAGACTGGTAAAAATCATACAGATAATTCACCCGCATCGTGCGTTCTAAATCATTCGTCATCTTTATCTACCTCTAATTTTTCTTCAAGCGTATCGCTCTCCTGAATCATATCAGCAAATAAGCCGTACACATAGTTTTCCGCATCGAACGGCTGCAGATCATCGAGCTGTTCACCAAGTCCGACAAACTTAACCGGAATACCCAGTTCATTTTTAATTGCCAGCACGATGCCGCCTTTAGCAGTACCGTCCAGTTTCGATAAAATAATTCCTGTAACATCAGTCACTTCTTTGAAT
>JBQDHL010000099.1:0-3514 GCA_052093725.1 Jeotgalicoccus sp.
GCCTGTCAGCTGGGTATTACAGTGACAGCACTAGGTTTAGGTTGGATCGGGGAATCTACATTTGAAGTAATCTTACACCCGCTGTTTAACCTGATTGGTATTCCTGAATCAATGTCATCTGTTGCAACAGTGGCAGCAGCATTTATTATCGTAACGTTCATTCACGTTGTTGTTGGTGAACTTGCACCTAAGACTGTTGCGATTCAGTATGCAGAAAAAATGTCAATGGCATTAAGCGGCCCGCTATACTTCTTCGGTGTCGTTCTAAAACCATTTATTTGGACGATGAACGGTGCAGCAAGAGGACTTGTACGTTTAGTTGGTATTAAAGAAATGCCGACAGAACAGGCACACTCGGAAGAAGAGCTTAAAGTGATTATGACTGAAAGTTACCAGAGCGGTGAAATTAATCAGACAGAACTGGCTTATATGCAGAATATATTCTCATTTGATGAACGTACGGCAAAAGACGTTATGGTGCCGCGTACACAAATGATTACACTTGAAGAACCGGTAACGGTTGATCAAGTTATTGAAACAATTAAAGAGTACAACTATACAAGATATCCTGTTACTGAAAGCAATGGAGACAAAGATAACATTATCGGCTTCATTAACGTCAGAGAATATTTAACAAATCACGTATCGGATGAACACGTTGCTGCAGGCGATTATATACATGAACTTCCGGTTATTACTGAATCATCACGCATCAGTGACGCATTAGTTAAGATGCAGAGAGAAAGCGTGCATATCGCGTTAATTATTGATGAATACGGCGGAACTGCCGGTATGGTAACGATGGAAGATATTCTTGAAGAAATCGTTGGGGAAATCCGTGACGAATTCGATGAGAATGAAGAGCTGGATATGGTTAAAGTCGACGAGAATATTTACCACATTAACGGCCGTGTGCTGCTTGATGACCTTGAGGACGACTTTAAGATTTCGTTTAATGAAAGTGAAGATATCGATACGATCGGCGGCTGGATGCAGAGTATTAATACTGACATTGAAGAAGGCGAATATGTCGATACGGAATTTGACCGCTGGCAGGTGCTGGAAGTTGAAAACCATTCAATTAAACAGGTTGCCTACTTAAGAGACTACAACAGAGTATCCGATGAAACACAACTTGAAGAAGATGTTGATAAGAAAGATAACGAAAAATAATATTTACAGAGGAATCGGGGCAGAGATGTCCCGATTTTTTTGTTTATATATTCCGTGAGTCCGATGAGACCCGTTCATCCGACTGGAAACGTGAATTCGGTCCGATGAGACCTGATCATACGACTGGAAACCTAATTACAGTCTGATGGAACCTGCCTCTATGCCAAAGATTAAAAATTGGTCCGATGAACCTGTTAAATATTATGGTAAAATATAATCAAATATAAGGGGTGATGCGTCGATGGATATAGTAGGACTGGCTGCTGTAATATTAACTTTCACGATACCGCTTTATGCGATATACAGAGGTTATAATCAAAGCGATGATAAGATGGAATTAAAGAAAATGAAAGAACAGAGAAGACTGGAAGAAATTAAACAGGAAAACTATCTGCTGGAAAATGAATCGATGCGCATTGAACTGGACAAGATAAAAAAAGAGAATGAAAGAAAGCAAAAAGCACTAGAGAATAAAGAAGACCGACGCTGGCTGATTGAAGAGAGTGAAGAAGAGAAAGACAAAGCTGAGTAGAGCTTTGTCTTTCTTAATCATCGGACTTCATATGTTAAACTGGAAATAAGATAAATCGGAGGGATGATATGGGCATTTTTGAATTTCTCTTCTTCACCTCACTTGTGTTAATCGGCGGCGGGGTAAGTATTCCTTTATATGCAATGAAACGTGGATATAACCAGAGTGATCAGAAGCTCGAAATTAAAAAGATGGTTGAACAGCGTAAGCTTGAACAGATAAAGCAGGATAATTATCTGCTTGAAAATAAGTCGATGGCACTTGAACTGGAGCAGATTAAACAGGAGCGGGAGCTGCGTGAGCAAAAAGCGCTTGATTCAAAAGAATCTCGTCGTTGGCTGATTGAAGATAAAAAAGAAAAAGAGCAGGTTTAAAAAGGGGCGAATCATATGAAAACATTAATTAAAAACGGTCTGATTGTCACGACAGAGCATGAATATAAAGGCGATATTTTAATCGAGGGGACTAAAATAGAAGCGGTCGGCAGAAACTTAAGAGTGGAAGCGGACAAAGTAATTGATGCTGAAGGAATGTATATATTGCCTGGCGGTGTGGATCAGCATGCACACTTTTCGTTTGAGTTTATGGGGGAGCGGACGAAAGGTTTTGAAACGACGAATGCAGCAGCGCTTGGAGGCACGACGACGGTCATTGAGTTCGTCAACCAGGAACAGGGCAAAGGCCTTGTTGAAACAGTCGAAGCATATCGTAAAGAGTGGGTAGAGGGTATCTCAATGGTGGACTACAGTTTCCATCCGGTGATTACTGATCCGACACCTGAAACATTTAAAGATATTAAAAATCTGCCTGCAGCGGGTTATCCAACGGTTAAGTTGTTTATGGCGTATAAAGGGCAGTTCTTCCATTCGGATGATGAAGCGGTAACGAACGCGCTCTTAGAAGCAAAAGATGCTGGTGTGACTGTAATGGTACATGCTGAGAATGCGGATTTAATTGATTTACTGCAGAAGAAAGCCATTGCCAACGGTGAAACAGAGCCGTATCATCATGCATTGACGCGTCCGCCGATTGTGGGAACGGAAGCGACAGAACGTGCGATTAACCTGTCACGTTTTGCAGAGGCACCAATTTATATCGTTCATGTAACGACAGAAGGTGCGGTCAATGCCATTAAGAAAGCGAAAGAAGAAGGACTGCCGGTATATGGTGAAACGTGTACGCAGTATTTACTATTCGATAAAGAGTACTTGGCTAAAGAAGACTTCGAAGGATCGAAATATGTCTGTTCACCTGCTCTAAGAGATAAAAAAGACCAGGAATACTTATGGAAATCCTTAAAGGATGGTTCTATTAATGCAGTAAGTTCCGATCACTGCGGATTTACGTTTGACCAGAAGAAAATGGGACTGGATGACTTCAGACTGATACCGAACGGCACACCGGGGCTGGAAAACAGACTGCCGATGTTATGGACATATGGTGTGGAAGCAGGAAGAATAACGAAATCAGAGCTGGTGGATTATTATTCGACTATGCCGGCTAAAAATAATGGGCTGGATCATAGAAAAGGGTATATTGCGCCGGGCTATGATGCGGATATCGTTATCTATAATCCGAACGTGAAGAAAAAAGTCAGAGTGGAAGACAGCCTGAATGGACTGGACTATACAGCGTATGAAGGATTCGACCAGATTGGTGAGTGTGATGCAGTTTTCTTAAGAGGAACGCCGGTCGTTAAAGACGGTAAATATGTGGGTGAAAAAGGCCAGGGTGCGTTTATTAAAGGAACAGCATTCGGTACGGCGTTTAGATAGAATGAAAATCATATATAAATTTAAAAGTTACCCG
>JBQDHL010000099.1:3524-4948 GCA_052093725.1 Jeotgalicoccus sp.
ATGTCCTTCAGAGGGCATTATTTTTTTACAGAAAAATATATAGGGAATAAGACTATCTAACGGGAGTGATGATGTGAAAAAAATATGGTTTATGCCATTTATTGTTTTGCTGTTAGTTTCGTCAGCTTGCTCTGATGGTGCAGAGGAGACAACAGAAAGTACTGAAGACAACCAAACTGCGAATGAAGTTGAAGAAAGCAGTAAAACGGATGGATCTGAAAACGCAGAGAAAGAGAATAATGAGTCAGCAGAGACAGCATCAAAGGCAGAGAATGAAACGAGTCAATCAGAAAATAATAATGGATCATCAGAATCTGCTGAAGATAAGGATAATCAAACAACAGAGAGTGAAGAACACACAAAAGTATCTAACTCAGCTTTATTATTTGATATAAACTCTCCTGAAGTACAATCTCAGCTTCTCGGAACAAGTGCCGGAAATGACCAAGGTACTTTTGAACAGGATGTAATAACTGAAGGCATGACTCAAACAGAAGTCGAAGAGTTATACGGACCTTATGAATTTACGTTTTATTCGGGTGGAGCTTCACCGGCATTCCATGGAAATCTTGGTGTTGTATACAGTGAGCGTGCACCGTATGGACCAGGGGATGATGGTTCTGACAGCAGTATCAACCCGCATGAAAACTATGTAGAGTATGTGTGGTATTTCGCGCATATTACTGAAGAAGAATTGATAAATGCTCTGGGTGAACCTGATCAATATGATGACGGGAGTCGGTCGATGAATGGACTGCCACATTATGTTTATGAAGGTGAAGGAGACGACGGAAGGTATTACATTACTGGAGCAAGTACGTATAACTCGCCTGAGGGAGAACGTATTGGTCTAATCAAACGGGAGATTTTTGATGAAAATCCAAAAGAGCAGTCTTCATCCGATAATGAAGAACGTTATTTTGACGACTATTATACAGAAGGATTCCCTATTGAACTGACAGAAGAAGATGATTATTTCACTTATGACACGTTAAGGAATTTTATTTTCAAAACGTATTTAGGCAGTTTGGCTGATTATTACAATGACGAAAATGATGATGTGCTTTCTATTCTTGAAGGAAATGCACTAGATAAAATTCAGTCTAATAAAGCATCCGGCAACTTTGCAGATCATCAAAATTATCCGGGAACAACAGTTTCTGTTGAACAGATTTCAGAGAGAGAATATCAGATTACTGTAAACAGAACGTATTCGCATGCGACATCAAATGGACAGGAAACTAGCCAGGTTACCTATACTGTCCTCGATACGGATGGTATGTTGAAAATAACTGATTATGAGTAAGTACAATATTTATAAAAGATACCCGCAGAGTACAAAAACTTCTTTACGCTCTGCGGGTATGTTGTTATTGTGTACACAAATATAACTTTACCTCACAAAGAGGCGCAGTTTTGATGGA
>JBQDHL010000100.1:0-4586 GCA_052093725.1 Jeotgalicoccus sp.
ATATATCAAATAAAGTATTAAATGCTTCACTCATTACCGGATGATTGTACATCTGATCGCGTAGTGCAGTGTAAGGAATATTATTCTCCATCGCAAGTTTCACTAAGTTTATCAACTCTTCTGAATTAACACCGTATAAGTGTACTCCAAGAATTTCCTTAGTTTCAGTATCCACTACTGCTTTAAATAAACCGCGCAGTTCATCATTAATATGAGATCTCGGGTGTCCAGACATAGGCATACTGTTTTCAGTTGCTTCGTATCCTTGTTCTTGTGCTTCTTCCAATGTTAATCCTGCACGAGAATATGGCGGATTAGTAAACATTGTGTAATGCACATTTGTTCGTGAGTCATATGTGTATCCACCATCTCCCAGTAGATGACTTTTCACAATACGGTAATCATCAAGCGACGTATAAGTAAACTGCATACCGCCCTTCACATCGCCAAGTGCAAAAATGTTTTCTGCAGATGTCTGCAGATGATTATTTACTTTAATTTCTTTCTTATCGGTCAGCTCTACAGAAGTATTTTCCAGACCGAGTCCTTTTGTATTCGGCTGACGTCCCGTCGCAAATAATACTGCGTTTGATGTGAGCTCATTGCCGTTCGATAAAGTGACTGTAATATTATTATCGTTTTCCTCAGTAACTTTTTCTGCACGCTCACCAAAGATAAAGTTAATGCCACTCTCCTGCATATCCTTAGTGATTTCAGCAGCTACATCACTGTCCTCGGATTTTAATATCTTATCATCCGGAACAATCACGCTGACTTCCGAACCGAAGGCATTATACATCGTTGCGAATTCCAGGCCGATATAGCCTCCGCCGACAATTGTAAGTTTTTCGGGAAGAACAACTTCATCAATCAATGTCGTACTTGTATATACTTTGTCAGAGTTTATATCACCGTCAATTGGAGGTATGATACTTTCTGCACCCGTATTAATAAATATTTTATCAGCACTAAGAACTTCTTTTTTACCATTATCCGCTTCTATCTCAATTTCACTGTCGCTTATAAACGACGCTTTGGCATCATAAACTTTCGCATTATTTAAATCTGCAACGCTATGATAGTTTTTATCACGCAGTTTGCCGATTACTGAATTTTTACGTTCAACAGCAGCACGGTATTCTCTCTTTTCAAGCGCATCGTGCATTAATAACTTCGTCGGAATACATGCGATATTAATGCATGTCCCGCCGTACATTGTTTTATCCTTTTCGATTAACGCTACATTCCAGTCACGATTTGCAAGTTCTCCTGCCAGCGTCTTACCAGCTTTGCCAAAACCGATTATTAGTGCGTCAAAATGTGTCAAATACAACATCTCCTTAAGGTTATCATCACACAATATTTACCCTTAATGATTACTTAACAAACTAAGTACTGTACTTAAAACAGTTCTTTCGCAAGCAGTTTATACACGTTAAGACGCGCTTCCTGAGAATGCGGAATGCTGCAGATCATCGCTTCATCAAATCCATATTTCGTTTGTTCATCCTGTAATTGAACTGCAATTTCTTTTGCAGACCCGACTAAATGGAGTTTACGGCCTTCATGAATTTTAATCCGGTCCATTTCTGTTAATGGAAAGTCCTTCGCTTCTTCAGGTGTCAGTACTTGTCCACTTCTGCCTTTCATAAATTGTAGTCTCCAGATATCTTGAGGTTTCGCTTCAAATTCAGCTTCTTCTTTCGTTTCAGCCGCAGTTACCATATAGGATACTGTAATCTCCGGTTTCTCCATAAAAGCAGAAGGTTCAAAGTTATTTTTATATGCATCGAGAATTGGTTTTGACAACTGACCGTTAAAAAACTGAGCAAATGAATAGCCCGCACCACGTCGTCCTGCTTCTACAGCACTGTTTCCGCTTGAACCAAGCAGCCATGATTCAGGGAGTACAACGTTTGACGGTGTAGCAATTGTTTTATTATATAATTCTATTTCAGGTACTTCGTCGTTGATCAGCTGTAAAGCCGTATCAAATTTTTCATACATATTATGTACCATCGGCGGACGCCCTTCCGATAATGCGTATATAGAGAATTGGTCCCCGCCTGGCGCTCTCCCCATACCGAAGTCAATACGCTCAGGTGCAAATGCACTGAGTGTTTTAAAAACTTCTGCCAGTTTTAAAGGAGAGTAATGCATCATCATAACTCCACCGGTGCCGACACGGATTCTTTTTGTTTTAGCTGCCAAATGAGCTGCTGTAATTTCAGGAGCAGAGCTTGCATAAGATGATGTGCCATGGTGTTCAGCCATCCACATACGTTCATACCCCAGCTCGTCACCCAGTATCGCAAGTTCTTCTGCTTTTATTAAAGCACCCGCAGCTGTGTTTCCTTTAGTTATGGGAGCCTGATCCAAAATACTCAGTTTCATAGTTAATACATCCTTTAAATTATTTTATCGACAAATGATGCCTTCTTAAAAGAATATCAATTAACCTTATGATTTAGAAACTAAGTGCCTGAGCCTTACTTCTAATATTAAATAAAAAATACTCCCCGATATCCATTTAAGAATACCAGGGAGTATTGACCCATATATCTATATCAAAATTCAGCTACTTAATTTCGAACTATTATGCTTCTGCAGGGTTAAATTGTAATTCAAGGTTAACCTTAACGTCTTTAGATACCATCACGCCACCAGTCTCAAGAGCCTGGTTCCAAGTTAAACCAAATTCTTCACGGTTAATTGAGAAATTAGATTCGAAACCGTAAACATCAACGCCCCATGGATTTAATGCTTTACCGTTGAATTCTAAAGGAATAGTAATTTCTTTAGTTACATCTTTAATAGTTAAGTTACCAGTAACATCGTATTTAGAACCTGAACCTTCGATTTTAGTTGATTCAAATGTGATGTCAGAATAGTTTTCTGAATCGAAGAAGTCAGCAGATGTTAAGTGAGCATCACGGTCCGCTACTTTAGTATTGATTGTTGCTGTGCTTGCTCTTCCTGTAACTTTCGCTGTTGAAAGATCTTCAATATTGTCAACATCAAGGTTAATTGACCAGTCACCGAACGTACCTTTAACTTTAGTTACCATCATATGTTTTACCGTAAATTCTAATTCCGAGTGTGCTGTGTCTAATGCAAATTTAGCCATAATTAATTCATCCTCCGTAATTTTGTTTGTCGTTTAATTAATTCGTTTTCGAACTATCACAATCATTATATTAATACACATGGTTACAAAAAGCAAGTAACAAACTTAAAATAAATTAAATTTAATACACTTTTCTTATTTTAAGCTGTTATCATTCGATTTCCTATTTTCAGAAAATTAAACCTTTCCAACATATATTATTAAGCTGTTGACCTTTATTTATTATGCGTGTATCCTTAATTTCATTAAATAAATAATATCTTATCCAGAGAGGTGAAGGGACTGGCCCGTTGATACCTCAGCAACAGACCGTAAGGTACTGTGCTAATTCCAGGAGCAGGCATCTGCTCGAAGATAAGCCGAGGACTTCCCCATCTCTTATCTTTACAGATAAAGGATGGGGATTTTCAATAGGAGGAGTTATATGTCTACACATAAAGGCAGTTTCAAATCACTGCTGCCGTTAATTATATTTGTTGCTTTATTTATCGGTACAGGACTGCTTGCAGGGGATTTCAATGCAATGCCGATAACAGTAGCAGCTGTTATCGCTTCAGTCGCGGGATTCTTTTTATACTTTAAAGAACCATTTAAAGATAAACTGTCTGCATATTTAAAAGGTGCAGCACAGGAAAACATCGTGCTTATAGTTGTGATTTTTCTGCTTTCTGGTGCTTTTTCCGGTATTGCCGGAGCAATGGGAGCTGTTGATTCAACTGTAAATATGGGATTAACATTCCTTCCTAGCAGTCTTTTGCTCAGCGGGATTTTTATCATTTGCTGCTTTGTCTCTTTATCAATGGGAACAAGTATGGGAACAGTCGTAGCTATTGCACCAATTGCTATTGGTATCGCTGACCAGACTGATATTGGTCTGGCACTCGCTTTAGCCACTGTAATCGGCGGCTCGATGTTCGGTGATAACTTATCGTTCATCTCTGACACGACGATTGTTGCGACACGTACACAGGGAGTAAAAATGATTGATAAGTTTAAAGTGAACTTCTGGATTGTACTGCCGGGAGCACTGCTTACTGTCGTCATTCTGTATCTGCTGACTGCTGATGTTTCACTTAAGGCGACAGGAAATTACGACTATAACTTTATAGAAGTTCTGCCCTATCTTGCAGTTTTGATTATCGCGCTTCTTGGAGTCGATGTAATAATCGTACTGTTGAGCGGAGCAGTGTTTGCAGGAATACTCGGACTGTTTACAGGAGCATTCGATGTATTCACACTAATATCAGCAGCCGGTGAAGGTATCGCCGGCATGCAGGAAATTGCAATCATCACTATTTTAATCGCAGGAATGATTGGACTGGTCAGTCATTACGGCGGGATCACTTACCTGCTCGATACAATCATGAGCAGAATTAAAACGAAAAAAGGTGCAGAACTCGGTATCGCGAGTCTTGTCAGTGTGACGGACGTATCAACTGCCAATAATACAATTTCAATT
>JBQDHL010000100.1:4596-4922 GCA_052093725.1 Jeotgalicoccus sp.
ACCTTTGGCAAAAAACATTGCCTATGAGTACGATGTGGATCCGAGAAAATCTGCAAGTATCCTCGATACATTTGCTGCAGGATTCCAGGGACTAATACCATACGGCGGACAGATGCTTGCCGCTTCAGGACTCGCAGCCGGAATCTCACCGGTGGAGATTATGCCCTACTCGATTTATCCAATCCTGTTAATAATCAGCGGAATCGTTGCGATATTAATCGGTTTCCCGAGAAAGTATTCAAAAGAAGAGGTTAAATAGAAGGATGAAGATCGGATCCAGCATTTGCTGTGTCCGATTTTTTGTTCAGACTCCTCCGGTTCACAAC
>JBQDHL010000101.1:0-4710 GCA_052093725.1 Jeotgalicoccus sp.
CGGTGCAATTTTCCTGCATCGATTTTGGCCGGATAATAATAAAACAAAAGCAGCGACTGTGCTGCTCGTTATTTTTGGTCTCAGCTACAGCATTTCCGGTATATTCCCGGCTGATATAAACTTTTTAATACACACATTTGCTTCATTGCCTGGGATGTTTGTGCAAATTCCGGCTTTAATTATTATCGGAAGGGCAATTAAAAATACAATGCCGAAATTGTCAAAATGGACTTATTTCTGTCTGGCGGTTAATTTACTGAGTCTGCTTTTTATATTCTTACAGCCCATATTCCCTGAACTGCCAGGAGGCTTAATACAGAGAGCACTTTATGCTTCAATCTGGCTGTGGATGGTTGTTACCGGAGTCGTGCTGCTGAACAAATCAATTCAGCATAAATAGATTTATGTGAGATTAAATAAGGAGGAATTATTAATGACTTCAATTTATTTTACTTCAGGATCTAAAATATTCAGCGTTACAGGAAGTGAACAGGACTGGTCGATTAACGAAATAGAAACGGGCTATGATGATGTGCGTGCAGTGACTGTGGATGAACTGTCGGAAACAATTTACGTCGGCACTTTTGATGACGGGCTGTTCATAAGCCGTGATAATGGTGAGACTTTTGAAGCGGTTGGCAAAGATGTGTTACCTAAAAGAGTAATGTCTCTTCATATCAGTCCTGTTTCAAAACGTTTGTATGTCGGAACGGAACCGAGCGAACTGCATTATTCTGACGATGAGGGTGAAACGTGGGCAGAAATGACTGCACTGCAGGACTTGCCGTCTAAATCAGAGTGGAGTTTCCCGCCGCGGCCTGATACGCATCATGTTAAAGATATAACGAGCGGTACGTTAGATGAATCGTTTGTTCTTGCAGGTATTGAGCTTGGCGGTATTATGCGTTCTGTTGATAATGGTGAGTCTTTTGAAGACCGTAAGGATGGTTCACAGTTTGATGTGCATAACGTTATTGTTCATCCTGACGATGATAACCTGCTTTACGAAGCTGGGGGCGGCGGTTATGCATGGAGTGACGACAAGGGCGAGTCGTGGCAGATTGATAACGAGGGTCTCGGCGACTTTACGTATTTAGTACATGTCGCAGTGGATCCCGGTGATAAAGATACTGTTCTCGTTTCGGGTGCCCGGGGCCCAGCATCAGCGTATATGCCGAAAAGAGAGAAGACAGAAATGAAGATTTTCCGTAAACAGAAAGACGAACCATGGCAGGAAGTCTCGGAAGGACTGCCTGAAGGCAAAGGGACGATTGTCACTCATCTGTTAACGTCACCGGATGAATCGAGCGTATTTTACGGTGTAAATAACAAAGGTGTCTATCATTCAGTAGACCACGGTAAAAGCTGGATGAAAGTGCCGGTCGAATTCCCGGAAGAAGTGACTAAAAACAAAATTAACTCAGCATGTCTTACTAATTAAACTGAACAGAAAAATCCGACTCATATTCATATGAGTCGGATTTTTTAATTGAATGGAGCCAAGGGGGATCGAACCCCTGACCTTTGCACTGCCAGCGCAACGCTCTCCCAGCTGAGCTATGGCCCCGTATGTATTAATCTTATTGTAGGACATTCCCTGTCTTTACTCAATAGCGGTAAGATTTTAAATACTGTATTCTAATATAAGAATAGCTATTTAAGTACAGGAGGTGCATCGATGATTACAGGGGAACGTACGACGATTGGAATTTTAGCTCATGTAGATGCAGGGAAAACAACATTGACCGAAGCACTGCTTTATCATGCAGGAGCGATTTCAAAACGGGGACGGGTCGATCATGGCGATACATATTTTGATTTCGAGTCGATCGAAAGACAGAGAGGCATTACTGTTTCTTCAAAACAGGCAGACTTTGAAATTGATGACCGTAAATTCACTTTAATCGATACACCGGGACATGCGGATTTATCCGCAGAAATGGAACGATCACTGCAAATACTGGACCTTGCAATAATCGTTGTCAGTGCAGTCGACGGGGTGCAGTCACATACCGCAACGATTTTTCAGCTGCTGGAAAAATACAATGTACCGGCGATTATTTATATTAATAAAAATGACCGGCCAAATATCGATAAAGATAAAATAATGGAGAGCCTGCAGGAGCTGGATGAACGCTGTGCATTATTTTCAGCTGCGTATTCAGAACTAAGCGATCCATTTATCGAACAGCTGGCGATGCTGGACGAGGAACTGCTGGATACATTTATGGAAGGTGCAGCAGAACAGTATTTCTGGTTAGATGCTGCTAAAAAAGCATTAATGAACAGAGCAGTATTTCCATGTATCTGGGGTTCAGCACTAAACGGTGATGGCATCAATGAAGTCATCAATATAATGAAAAATTTAACAGAGCCAAAAGAATATACAGCAGAAGCCGGGGCCAGAGTGTATAAAATTATGCACGATGATAAAGGCCAAAGATTAACATTATTTAAAGTGTTAGGCGGTACTTTAAAAGTTAAAGATACTGTTTATTACAAGGGTGCGGACGGTGAAAAGATTAACCAGTTGATGCGTTTGAACGGTGGGAAGTTTGAATCGGTTAACGAGGCGCGGGCGGGTGATGTCTGTACAGCAATCGGTATACATAATGCCGGATTAGGCGATATTATCACGTTGTCGGAAGAGGATATTAAACTGTTTCCTGTTTCAAAAGTACCGGAACTGCAGCCGGTGATGGAAGCATCAATTATTTTGCGGGAAGATACAGATGTATTTACGGCAATGAAAACACTCAAGCAGCTTGAAGCGGAAGAACCGGAAATTGCTCTCAGAACTTCTGAAACGACCGGGACTATTCATATGCGCGTGATGGGAACAATTCATATGGAAGTGCTGACAGAATCTATTCGTGACAAATACAGGCTGAATATTAAATTCGGGCGGCCGGTGATTTTATATCGTGAAACGATTCAGGAAAGTATTGTCGGATACGGTCACTTTGAACCGCTCGGTCATTATGCGGAAGTACAGCTGAGACTGGAACGAGGCCCGTCGGGTCAGGGGATTATCTTGAAAAATGAAGCAAATACAGATGATTTAAAGATTCAGTTCCAAAAGCTGATAATGACGCATATTACAGAAAAAAATCATCGCGGAGTGCTGACGGGGGCACCGCTGACAGATGTCACGATTACTTTAATGGCCGCAAAAACCGCCTTAAGGGAAACACAGGGCGGAGATTTGCGGCAGGCAACATACCGTGCCGTCAGACAGGGATTAATGAAAACAGAATCCTTACTGCTTGAGCCATGGTATTCGTTTGAAATTACTCTGCAGGCGGAATCAGCAGGACGTGCAATGTCCGATATACAAAGACTTCACGGGGAGTCAGGAGATATGGAGCAGCTCGGAGATAACAAAGTATCGTTAAAAGGCGAAGTACCTGTCGCGACATTTACAGATTATCCAATTGAACTTGCTTCATACACAAAAGGCGAAGGTACAGTATCACTGCAGTCGGCAGGATATCGGCCGTGCCACAATCCGGAAGAAGTGATTGAAGCCGCGGATTATCATCCGGAAAACGATCTTAAGAATACACCAAACTCCATTTACTTTAAAAAGGGCGCAGGCTACGAAGTGAAATGGTATGACATTGATGAAGTCCGTCACATTAAGGGTGATTTCAGTTAAATTCAAAAGCATCAGAATCTAATCAGATTCTGATGCTTTATTTGTTTCCCATTCTTCTCTTAAAATTCCCATGCGGACAGAATCATAATACTCACCATTGTAGTAGCGGACTTTGCGTATTCTGCCTTCCAGCTGCATGCCGAGCTTTTCTGCGACATGAATCATCCGTTCATTGCCTGACCATGTTGTCAGTCCGACTCTGACAGTAGAAACGCTATTAAAGACATGATGAATCCACAGTTTTAACGCCCTTGTGCCAAGTCCTTTATTCCAATTTTCTCCCTGGTGAATTACAATGCCGACTTCCAGCCATTTCTTCATGTCATCTTCAAAGTAATACGTCACAACACCGCATACTTCTTCGTTAACGGTAATCAGCCACAGACTGTCCGAATCAACGAACGCCTCACTCTTTTCTATAAATGCTTCAAAAGGGACGGCACGGTGTGCAAAGTACGGTGCATCCCACTGTTTCCATTCCGGATTTTCATCTTTATAAACTAATTCCCACAGTTTTTCTAAATCATCATTTTTAATCGGACGAATGCCGAGATTTTTATCAGTGTACATATATGCCTCCTTGTTTGATTCTATAGTATCATTATAAATACTAATATATTTTTAATATTAAGACTTTTGATATAAAGTATAATTAAAGAATAAATAACTATGTTTCCCGGGAAATAAACGCTAGAAAAAGTTGATATTTTATTGTAAACAAGGGGAGTTTTGTATATGAACACACAGGGGTATTTATGGGAATCGTCAAAACAGCTGGAAGATTTACTTTCGGAGTTAGTCGGATGGTGCAGTTTGTCAGGTACACAGGGGGAAATTGATTTTCCTCATAAGTTAACACATAAATTTTCAGAGCTGGATTACTTTAAATCTAATCCGGATAACATTAAATTATTTGATGCAGGAAAAGATAGAAATGCATTTACAGCATTATATAAAACTGATAAAAGCTCGGACACAGTAGTGTTGATCAGCCATTTTGATACAGTCGGGACTGAAGAGTACGGCCAGCTGCAGGACTTTGCTTTTAATCC
>JBQDHL010000102.1:0-4560 GCA_052093725.1 Jeotgalicoccus sp.
AAGGTTGATAACCATGATTCATTTGATCCGCACATCTGGATTGATCCTTTAAAAATGATAGATGTTGCTGAAATATTAAAAGATGAACTGATAAAGATGAATCCGGAAGAAAAAACGCTTTACAATCAAAATTATGAACAGGTTGTCATGAAATTGACTGAGCTTGATCAGGAGTTCGATGAAGTTTTATCGGCTAAACAGAATGCGAAAATTATAGTGCCGCATGCAGCGTTCGGTTATTGGGAACGATACGGTGTGGAGCAAATCCCGGTCTCCGGCTATTCGATGAGTGAAGAACCATCGCAGCAGCAGCTGTCGGAATTAATGCACACCGCAAGAGAAAATAATCTGGAGTATGTACTGTTCGAACAAAACAATCCGGGGAGAATTTCAGAAGTGATTCAGGACGAAATTGATGCTGAAGCGGAATACATTCACAATATGGAAGTGCGGACAGCAGCAGATATTGCGAATGAGGACGATTATATTTCGCTGATGAGAAGGAATCTTGAAGTGTTGGATAAAGTAACAGAATAAAATGGAAACGTGTTTGGTCCTCTGCAATTGGGTATATAAAATAAAAAGGGCGGATGCAAATGACGAATAATTTATTTAAACCTTACCTTGAGAAGATTGAAGATGAAAAAGACAGAAAGAAAGTACGTGACGTCTATAAATGGATTGAAGATCAATTTCCGGACCTGCAGCGCGAAGTGAAATGGAGCACACCTTTATATTCTCATCACGGGACATTTATCATCGGTGTAAAACCTGCCAGGAAGCATTTTTCAATTAATCCTGAATTTGAAGGCATTGATGTTTTCAGTGATAAGATTAAAAAAGCAGGATACACGCATGAAAAAATGACGTATAAAATTAAATACAGCGATGAAGTGAATTACGGACTTTTGAAAGAGATTATCGAATATAATATAGAAGATAAGAAAGATACCGTGAAATTCTGGCGCTGATTTAATGAAAAAGAGGTGTTCCAATGTCAGACGACCGCGTTATATATTTGGAAAGAAAAGACGTGCCGAAAAACTATGACCCGAAAGGCTTCAACTTTAAGCTGTTTGGACTCGTTGTGCTGGGCGCATATTTATTATTTATCATTTTTGATATGTCCTACATGACCTTTAATAATATTGAAGAAAGTGCATTTAACCGGGCATATATTATGGTTGGTCTTATTTTAATCGGGATTATACTTGGCTTTATTTTTAAAGCGGATAAAGGCGATAAATATTATGAACTCCACATTGCACCATCCGGCATGATTATTAAATTCCGGCGAGGGGAAACGGTGCTGCAGAAAAAAGATATTACTAATATTACAATTGAACGTGATATACAGACCGTTATCCGATTTTATAACGGAGAAGACATATTGAAAGAACTGAATCATATTTATCTGAACCATGATCAGTTTGTCAGCAGGCTGAGAAAACTTGGTTATCCTGTTGAAGACCGGACAGATCCTGGTGAAGAGGATTTACTGTGAATTAGTATGATAAAAGCACTGTACCGGTAGGGTACAGTGCTTTTATTCGATGGTTAGTAAGTTTGATTGAATCCAAAGCTCCCGATTAACAACGGCATTTCCTTGTTGTGAATCTAAAGCCCCCGGTTAACAACGGCATTTCCCCGTTGTGAATCCAAAGCTCCCGGTTAACAACGGCATTTCCCTGTTGTGAATCCAAAGCTCCCGGTTAACAACGGCGTTTCCCCGTTGTGAATCCAAGGCAACAGGCCATCCTTAATACTGAATTCTGCTCAGTTTTCTAATCAGTCCTTCAAACGAACTGAACTTGAATTTCAGGAAGTTTATCAGCTGAAGTATAATCACACTTCCTACTGTAATCGCAATCGTATAAATCATTGCATCGCTGTACGATAAACTGCCTTCGAAGCTGAATATCGCTTCACGCATTGCTGCGATGACATAACTCATCGGCAGAATCGGGTGAATCGCCTGATACAGTCCACCTGCAGTTTCTATCGGGAATGTTCCTGCACTCGCAGAGAGCTGAATAATCAAGAAAATAATCGTGATGAATTTACCTATGTTTCCTAATAGCGACACCAGGAGCGATACGAGCAGTAGTGAGGCGAATGCCCACAGAATCATTATGCCGTAAAATTTAAGTGGTTGTTCTATCGGGAATTCGAACATAAATTGTATGACTGCCGCAACAACAGAAGTTGATATTAATGCCTGTGCCGAAATAATAACCAGTTTACTTACTGACATAGCGAGAGCGCTCGAATAGTTTTCAGAGCTTCGGTTAATTGGGAAAATCACACTGAATGCGACGGCTCCGACAAATAAGCTGACAGCAATAATAAATGGAGCAAAACTCTGTCCGTAGTTATTCATATCGGTAATTTCACTTTCTGTAACTTCGACGGGGCTGATAATAGATTCAGCATTGTGTTCAGCGAATGAATAATCAGCCATCGGCGCTGAGCCTTCTGCGACTTCCTGTTCAAGTGAGTTTAGGTTTTCTTCCAGTGACTCGAGACCGGCTGAAATTTCAGCATTGCCTTGTGTGAGCTGTGTACCTCCAGCGCCAAGTGCTGGTGCTGCCTGATCAAGTCCTGCCTGCAGTTCTTCATTGCTTTCTAAGAGCTGATTAGCACCGTCCTGCATATCCGATAACGCAGTCTCGATATCGCCTGTTGATGATGCGACTTTGGCGAGTGAGTCCATTAATGTTGAAGTGTACGTTTCACCGACGGTTTTAGCGATAGCATCAGCAACACCTGAACCGCTCTGTGTACCCATCATGCTGCCGACGAAGTTAAAGCCCGGGTTAGTCGTGACGTCGATCGAAATTAGTTCAGGTTCTTTATCGAGCAGAGTCGTAGCCTGTTCTGATACGTTGCCGGCAATATGTATAATCGCGTAAGACGAGCCATTCTCCAAGTTTTCTTTTGCAGTTTCTGCGTCTGTGAACTGCCAGTCAAACTCGTTGTTTTCAGCAAGTTCATTTTCAATCCTTTCACCGACATTAAGCGTTTCGCCGTTTAGCTCTGAACCTTCATCCTCGTTGACGACGCTGATTTGTATTTCATCGAGCTGATTGTACGGGTCCCACATGGATCCGAGGAAGATTGTAGTGTAGAGTGCTGGAATCGTTGCAATCGCCAGCAGAGAAATAATTAAAAATGGATTTTTAAATAACTGCTTAATATCACTGAACATTTGTAGGTCTCCAATCAATTTGTATTTCTATAATGTACGTAAAAAAACTGCTCATGTCTAATCATATGTGAAAAAAAGTACTTATTAATTTTCGGGGGACTGCTTTAAAAGGCTCTCCCTTCGGGTTAGAGAATTATGAAAGGGGTAATCACTTTATTAGCAATAGAATATTACGAGTGTTAATATTCTCAATAGCGAATTGAAAGGGATGAAAGATAATGGCGAATGACATTATAGTTTTAGACGATATAACTCTGGATGTAAAAGAGTTGACGAGAGATGAGGAAGAAGGCACAGTGCGCATTGCATTTGATGTGGCGAGTGAAGATTACCACAACTTATCAGAGCACCTTTACAAGGAAGAATTTCTTGTAAGACTTCCAGGCAATAATAATGAAGAATTTAAAGCGAGAATTATAAACTACTCAACATCATTAGATAACTTATATGAAGAAGATAATGTAGGGGAATACCGTATTACTTTGAAAGAAGAAAAATAAAGTTATGAAACTGAGCATTCTTGATCAGGCACCTGTTTCCGTCAATATGTCTGTTAGTGAAGCGCTTCGTAACAGTGTGAAGCTGGCCGTCCTTGGTGATGAACTGGGATATACAAGATTCTGGCTGGCTGAACATCATGGTATGACCGGGTTATCATCCAGTGCTCCTGAGGTAACACTCAGCGGTATTGGCATGCTGACTGAAAATATCCGCTTAGGCAGCGGTGCAATATTACTGCCGTACTACAAACCGTATAAAGTAGCGGAAGTGTTTAATACACTTGGGACGCTTTACGAAGACCGGATTGATATCGGAATCGGCCGCGCACCAGGTGGAGGTAACAAAGCATCTGAAGCACTAAGCGATAATTACCTGCAGCATGTTTTTAAAATGCCTGACCTTGTGTCAGAGTTGAAAAGATTCATAGATAACGCTGATAAAAATCTTCAGGCAATGCCAGTACCGGACAAGCCGCCAAAATTGTGGATGCTTGGTACCAGCGAGAAAAGTGCATTGTTTGCACGTGATAATAATATGAACTACTGTTTTGGCAAATTTATGAGCGGTAGTGATCCTTTGGATGTGCTGAATATATATCGTGAACACGGCGAGTCCGGCGAAGTTATTGTGACTGTAAATGTGTTTTGTCATGAAGATGATGAAGCAGCCCGTAAACTGGCATACAGTTATGCGGTGAATCAGGCATTAAAATCAACCGGCCGTGCTTTTACAGGTGTGCCGAGTCCTGAAGCAACAGCAGATGTTGAACTGACGGAAGATGAGAGACAAGAGACTGAAAAGATATTATCGAATTTAATCATCGGTACACCTGAAAAAGTTAAAGAAGAACT
>JBQDHL010000103.1:0-4125 GCA_052093725.1 Jeotgalicoccus sp.
GGTCGATCATTACCAGTTTAACTTCATGCGGTTTCGCATTTAAAAGAATGCTGACGATAATCCCGTTTATACATACGGACTTACCGCTTCCCGTTGCTCCTGCAACAAGCAGGTGAGGCATCTTGTTAAGTTCAGCCATAATCGGTGCACCGGAAATATCTTTACCAAGCGCAACTTCCAGCGGATTGTCAGATGATTTACGTTTAATTACTTCACGCAATGTGACCATGCTGACTACCGAGTTCGGCACTTCAATGCCGACCGCAGATTTACCTGGAATCGGTGCTTCAATACGAATATCTTTTGCTGCAAGACTAAGTGCTATATCATTTTGAAGATTCATAATTTTAGATACTTTTACGCCGACATCCGGCTGAATTTCAAACTGTGTAACTGCCGGACCGATACGAATTTTAGATACCTTCGCATTTACATTGAAGTTCTTAAGTGTTTCTTCAAGAACCCGCCCTTGCTGAATGACTTCTTTGTTGCTGACTTTTTCAGTCGGCTCTGCATCATTCAATAAATCAATCGACGGCAGTTTATACTCGATCAGCTGTTTGAGCTCTTTATCGTCAAACTCATCGAATTCACTGTCGGCAGCTTCGCCTTCAGGAATATCAACGACACCGTCATTATCCGGAGTATCGTATTCAAGCTCTTTTTTCTCCGCTACCTCTTCTTCAATTTTCAGCGCGTGTTCTTCCGCTGTCATATCGTCAGGTACCGTTTTTTCTTTATATTCTTCCATCAGTATTTCAGAATCGTATACTTCCGGTTCGACGTATTCTTCCGCCTCTTCCAGAAGCGAATCCGTTTCAGGTTCCTCTTCTTTTTTATTGAAGCGTGCTTTACGTTTCTTGTCAGTACGTTTTTCAACAGGCTCATCTTCTGCCGGTGATTCGATAATCGGTGATGGTTTCGGTTTAGGCTGTTTAGCCTTCACTTCTTTTTCTTTCTTCGGACGGTTTCTAAACCACTCTGCAATCTTTTCAAACAGACTGACGATTCCTGCACCGATGGCAGTTAAGCCGCGGATAACAAAATTAAAGTCATTGCGGAGCGATTCTTCAATACTCTTATGCCGGACGATAATAACACTCATGTAAATAAATATTAAGCCGATTAAGAGCGTGCCGAAGAAACTGATGCTTGTCGCTGAAAAATTAAACAGCGTCTGGCCGATAATCCCGCCGCCGGTAAAATCAAAGTCTGCTTCACGAGTCATCGCGAGCATATCTTTAAATGTATAATAACTATCTGTTCTGGCCCGGTCTGATAAATACAATATCGAATGCAGCAGGAATAAAAGTCCAAACTGCATCATTAAATAACCGAGCATGCGTTTAGTAAACGGAAACTTTAAATGTGTCGCCAAATAAAAACTCGCGAGCAATAACACGAGGTATGTAAAGTAGCGGCTTGTACCAAAAAGAAAATTAAACACAGCATCGGCATATTCACCGACGAGGCCCAGCTGAAATACTGTAATGATAAGTAAAATAATAATGATTAAAGCAAAACTCGCATAATACGTTTTCTTATCATTGTTTTTCTTTTTCGCAGTGCGCTTTCGTTTAGTCGCCATCTTTTACCACCTTCATTTTCACTTTTTAATTATAACAACGGAGATATAAGGTTATCCTAATATCTCCGTCGGTTTATACTCTATTATATTTCAGAAATGATTGGAATAATCATCGGACGACGCTTCGTTTCATCGTATAGGAATTTACCGAGGTCATCTCTGATATTTTGTTTTAGGACACTCCATTCAATTTTTCCCGCACTGATATTGTCTTCGACAATACCTCTTACGTGATCGGCTGCTTCTTTCATTAATGCTTCCGATTCTTTCACGTAAACAAAACCGCGAGATTGAATTTCAGGTCCAGCCATAATTGCTCTCGATTCACGGTCGATTGTCACGACTGCAATAAAGATCCCATCTTCTGAGAGCAGTCTGCGGTCGCGTAATACGATATTACCTACATCGCCAACGCCGCTGCCGTCAATTAATACATTACCGGCTTCAACTTTTTCAGTGCTGTACATTTTCTCTCCGTCAAACTGAACAACGTCACCTTTTTCAAGGAGGAAAATATTTTCCGCTTTAACGCCTGTCTCAGTCGCCAGACGTGCATGAGCGATCTGGTTTTTAAATTCACCCTGTACAGGAATGAAGTGCTCCGGATTAAAGATGTTCAGCATCATTTTAAGTTCTTCAGCAAGTCCGTGGCCTGAAGCGTGAATATTTTTAGATGGTGTATTGATTAGTGCACCTGCTTTAACGAGTTCGTTAAGCGTCGAGTACAGGACAACTTCCATATTTGATGACGGCGTTGTTAAGATATAAACTTCGTCGCCCTCTTTAATATTCGTTACTTCGTGCTGGCCGCGTGACATTTTACCAAGTGCTTCAATCGGCTCACCCTGAGAACCTGTAGCAATAATCACTACTTCATTATCCGGATAATCTTTAATTTCATGACTTGGTAAAAGGAGTCCGTCCGGAATATCGAAATATCCGAGCTTTCTCGCTACTTTAAATGAAGATTCAAGCGTGCGTCCAAGGAACGACACTTTACGGTTCACTTTCGCCGCATTTGTCAGTACTTGCTGGATGCGTACGAAGTTCGACGCATAGCAAGATACAATAATACGTTTTTTAGATTTTTGAAATGCATCTAAAATGTGCTGCTCAATTAAATTCTCAGCAACGTTGTAACCCGGTTTCTCAGCTTCTGTTGAGTCACTGATCAGCGCGAGTGTTTTATTTTTTGCAGCGAGTGAATACATCTTCGCCATATTGTAGTTGTAGTTGCCCTTTAAGCTCTGATCGAATTTGAACTCGCCCGTATAAATGACTGCACCGTATGGTGTGTTCAAGCTGATACCATATGAATCCGGAATACTGTGCGACGTTTCGAAAAACTCCACATCTGTATTGCCGAACTTCATTACTGATTCATTGTTGATTGCATAAAACTTAACTTTCTTTTTAACGTTCTTCTCTTTCAGACGTTCTTTAATTAAAGCAAGTGTTAAACGTGAACCGTAAACGGGCACGTTTAATTCTTGAATAATATAAGGAATTGCACCGATTGAGTCTTCATGTCCGTGAGTAATAAATATCGCTTTCAGGCGATCTTTATTTTCTAAAACATATGAAATGTCAGGTATAACAATGTCGATACCCAGCATTTCATCTTCAGGGAACATAAGACCTGCATCGAGGATAAACATATCGTCGTCGATTTCAACGACATACATATTTTTTGCAATCTCACCAACGCCGCCGAGAGGAACGATTTTTACATGTGCTTTTTTAGTTTCTTTATTCACATCAATGTCCTCCTTGTTAATTTCCGGCAGTTATATTTAGTCTTCTTTTATCTCTTTGTCTTCTTCAAGTAATTCTTTACGTGAGCCGTTAACGCGGCCCTGTCTATCGATTTCAGTTACTTTTATGCGCATTTTATCGCCTAGTTTTACGATATCCTCAACTTTGTTAACGCGCGCAGTATCAAGCTGTGAAATGTGTACAAGAGCGTCTTTGCCCGGGAAGAGCTGAACGAACGCACCGAATTTTTCAATACGTTTTACTTCACCGTTATAAATTTCACCGACAACCGCTTCGCGTGTAATATCTTCGATAATTTTACGCGCAGCCTGTATTGCGTCCGGATCGCTTGAACCGATGTATACAGTACCATCCTGCTCAATATCCAGTTTAACACCTGTTTCGTCGATAATTTCATTGATTTTCTTACCGCCTGGTCCAATAACGTCGCGGATTTTAGCAGGTTTGATATGCATAACTTCAACTTTCGGCGCGTGCGCTGATAATTCAGTGCGCGGTTCAGCGATTGTTGCCAGCATATTTTCTAAAATGTGCAGACGACCAATACGTGCCTGCTCAAGTGCTTCCTGTAAAATCGTTTCGCCTAAACCGTCGATTTTAATATCCATTTGAATTGCAGTAATCCCCTTAGGCGTTCCTGCAACTTTAAAGTCCATATCTCCCAGTGCATCTTCCATTCCTTGAATGTCAGAAAGAATCGTGTAGATCTCCGCGTTAGAAGCCAAAAGCAAAGCAGGGGCGGGACGGGGGGGGGGTGGCGG
>JBQDHL010000104.1:0-3862 GCA_052093725.1 Jeotgalicoccus sp.
GATTCTGACTGACCTGATTAATCGGTTCAAAGAAACGTTCAATATACTGAATGAATGCGAAGATAACACCTGCAGTCACACTCGTCTCAAAACTCAGGAAACCGAAGTAGCTTAAAATAACTACAATCGATAGTATATAAATCATATCAATTGCCGGTCTTAAAAGCAGTCCATCAAGTTTTATCGTGCGTAAATTATACTGGTAATGTTCTTCGTTAATGACTTCAAATTCCCGCTGCAGACGATCCTCCTGATTAAAGACCTGAATAATCTTCATACCTTCAATCGATTCAGCGAGTTTTGCGTTCATATCGCTTAACAGGCCGCGGGCATATGAGAAATAGCGCGCAGAGTATTTACGGTAAACGAGCAGTATGAAGATTATAACCGGCATGAATATCAGCGCGATAAATGCCAATTTTACATCGAGTATAAACATCATTATAAAACTTGATATCACCATAAATATTGCCATTAAGAATGTGCCAAGCACTGATGTGAACATATCGACAATAGCCTGTGTATCATTCGTCAGACGTGAAACCACGCTGCCTGACGGCACTTTATCGAAGTATGTCATCCCAAGCTTGCCAATTTTCTGGAATGCATCAATTCTGAGCTGCTGAATCACTTTAAAAGCCAGCACCTGCAGTAAATATATTTGCCAATAAGTAGTAATAACTGCGATAATATTTACTGTTATAAATGCGATAATCAGCCACATGATATCCTCTTCCGGGAATATCGACGGCGTTAAGTAATTATCGATAAAAATCATCACGAGGTACGGTGTCATAACACCCATAACGGTCGAGATTATGAGCATAGTGAATGCGAGCGCCAGTACACCTTTAAACGGCAGCGTATATTTTAGAAGACGTCCAAGTACACGGAGCTGATCTTTTAACGTTAAATTAATTACATCAGTTGTCATCAGCCCCACCCCCTTCCAGTGTTTCATCAAGCTCTTTTGTTAAACTCTGGCGGAGTGACTGTGCTTTAAATGTTTCGTAATACCAGCCGCGTGCTGCAGTAAGTGAATCGTGATTCCCGCGTTCGATAATGCGGCCGTCTTCCATTACTAAAATTAAATCGGCACCCCTCACCGCACTCATACGGTGTGCTGTAATGATATTTGTTTTATCTCGTCTGTTTTTTTCAATGTTGCTTAAGATTGCTGTTTCAGTTTCTGCATCCACAGCAGACAGTGAATCATCCAGTATAAGAACATCCGGATTCTCTATTAATGCACGGGCAATTGATATCCTCTGTTTCTGTCCGCCTGACAGTGACACACCGCGTTCTCCGACAATCGTGTCGTAACCTGCAGGGAAAGCTTTGATATCCTGATGAATATAACTTAAGTCGGCAGCATGATGAACATTTTCAATACCAACGTCCGGATTAGTAAATGCGATATTATTTCTGATCGTCGTCGAGAACAGGAAATTATCCTGAGGCACATAGCCGAACAGCTGACGCAGTTTTTTTATATCAAACTCTTTAATATCAACACCATTTATAACTACTGAATTATCAGCATCTGTATCGAACTCACGGAGCAGCAATCTAATAATTGAACTCTTTCCTGAGCCCGTACGTCCGACAATACCGAGAGTCTCACCCTCTTTTAAAGTGAAATGTATATCACGGAGTGACACTTCCTCTTCACCAGGAAACGAAAATTCAGAGACGTTAAAAGTAATGTCTCCTGACGGTACCGCGTCACTTTTGACACTCGTACCAATATCGCTTGTCGTATTCATAATTTCTTCGATCCGGTCGTAAGATGCTTTGCCCCGTTCGATTAAATTAAAGAACCAGCCGAGCGCTAAAAGCGGCCAGACCATCATGCCGAGATATGTAGTAAACGTAACGAGCTGTCCGAGCGTAATTTCATCAGCGACGACCATACGCGCACCGAAAAATATTGACAGAAAATAACTGATAGCGATAATTGCCGTAATCGTTGGATCAAATAAGGCATCGATTTTCGCTACTTTTAAATTCTTCTTAACGACATCATCAGATAAATTGGTAAAATCTTTTAAATCTTCATCTTCGTAACCGAATGTTTTCGTTACTTTGATGCCCGCAATTGATTCCTGGGTTTTATCATTTAAAGAACTGAACGCGGCCTGGGCAACCCGGAACAGTCTACTTAAAATCGAACCGTACCAGCTGGTTAAAATTACCATAAAAGGCAGCGGAATCATTGCAATTAATGTCAGTTTCGGACTGACTGTCAGAGCCATCGTAATCAGCACGGCCCCGCCTGTAATTACCGAGTCCGCAATTGTTAAAATCCCTGCACCGGCAGTCATCTGAACCGCGTTAATATCATTCGTCGCGTGAGCCATTAAATCCCCTGTGCGCCGTTTGCCGAAAAATGCTGGAGACATTAATGAATATTTTTTAAACAGCTGCTTCCTTAATGTACGTCCGAGTCTGTTCGATGCACCGAAAATCATGATGCGCCAGAAGAATCGGAATATGTAAGTTAAAATTGCTACAAAAACCAGCAGCACACCGAATAATATAAGGGTATTTGATGTCAGTGTTTCCGTCGTAATCTGATCGATAACCCGCCCGATAACTTGCGGCGGCACGAGTTCCATCAGTGCAACAAGAACCAGCATCAACAGTCCTATAATATAACTTTTCTTTTCGAGCTTAAAAAACCATCCCAAATTTTTAAATACCCGCATTCATACATCCTCCTTATCTACACACCCCTGTTTCACTTTAAATTTTACCATATATTTCGGAAATTGAAATAAATCGTAAGGATGAAAAAAGCCGCAGAAACTCTGCGGCTTTAATACATTTAATATGAAAGATTTGTTCCCGGACCGACTGGAATACCGAGAAGCATCCAGATGATAAACATAATTATCCAGGCGATTAAGAATATAACTGAATATGGCAGCATTAATGAAATGACTGTACCGATACCATTTTCTTTACCGTAGCGCTGGGCGAATGCGACAACTAGCGGGAAGAACGGCATAAGCGGCGAAATAATATTCGTCGATGAGTCACCGATTCTGTAGGCAATCTGTGTCACTTCCGGAGCGATACCGAGCTGCATGAACATCGGCACAAAAATTGGTGCCATAATTGCCCATTTCGCTGAATCCGCTGCGATTGCAAGGTTGATCAGCGTTGTAATCAATATAAATACAATAAGTACCGGCATACTGCCGATATTTAAGTTCTCTAAGAGGCCCGCCCCGTTAACGGCGATAATTGTACCAAGATTAGAATAGTTAAACAGTGCAACGAACTGTGCTGCAAAGAATATCAGTACGATAAACCCGGACATTGTTTCGAGAGAGCCATCCATTAGTTTTACGGCGTCTTTATCGTTTTTAATAGTCTTATTCACTGCACCATATACAAGAACCGGTATTAAGAATATGAGCATCATAATAAATATGATACTTGAAATAAACGGTGAACCGACAATACCGCCGTCTTCACCCCGTAAAGGCGAACCGGGGAACGCAACGAGGCTTAATATTGCAAGTGCTGTAACAAGTGCAGAAATATTTGCCCAGTTTAATGCACGTTTTTCCTGTTTGTCTAAAGGCTTATTTTCACTGACTTCTTCGTTATCGAAATCAAATTTCTTAAGACGCGGTTCAACAATCTTATCAGTAATTAAAGTACCTAAAATTACGATAAGGAAAGTTGACACAAGCATAAAGAACCAGTTGTCGGTAGCTTGTACGATATAAGTCGCATCGAGAATGCCCGCAGCTTCTGTCGTAATACCTGACAGCAGTGGATCATTCGTACCGATTAAGAGGTTGGCAGAATAACCACCCGCTACACCGGCAAACGCTGCAGCAAGACCTGC
>JBQDHL010000105.1:0-3773 GCA_052093725.1 Jeotgalicoccus sp.
CTTAAAAGATATCGTAGCAGATGATACATACAGCGGAGTTCTGCTTAATGTCAATTCACCAGGTGGCGGTGTTTTCGAAAGTGCGGAGATACATAAATATCTGATGGAAATTAAAGAAAGTGGTAAGACAGTTTACAGTTCGATGGGGAATATGGCAGCGTCAGGCGGCTATTACGTTTCGGCACCGGCTGATCAGATCTTTGCTACAGATGAAACAATCACCGGTTCAATCGGTGTCATTATGCAGAGTATGAACTATACTGAGCTCGCTGAAAACGTCGGGATTTCTTTCGATGTATATAAGAGCGGTAAAATGAAAGACATGATGTCTGCTTCACGCGAAGCAACTGATGAAGAACAGGATTATCTGCAAAGCATCGTCGATACGATGTTCCAGGATTTTGTTGATGTCGTTGCAGACGGCCGCGGAATGTCGGAAGAAGAAGTAAGAAAACTTGCAGACGGCAGAATTTACCTCGGCGGGGAAGCAATTGAAAATGGCCTGGTTGACCAGGAAGGTTATTTAGATGATGCACTTGCGGCATTGAAAGAAGAAATCGGCGGCTCGCCGCAGATAGTTGAATTCGGAGGGGCACCTTCAACATCATTCCCGTTCGGCGTTAAAATCCAGAATGCGATTGAAAACATTACAGGCGGCGGAGAAGTGAAAATGGTTCAGGAACTGATTAACAACCGTCAGGGCGCAGAGCCGATGTATCTATATGAATAAGGAGGGATTTCGATGGAAGAGAGTAACGGAATTGTAAGAAAAGATACCGATTATATAGAGCAGCTGGATTACATGACACATGCTTCCTTTTTCCCGAGATTCGTCAGCTATATTATAGATATTATCGTGCTGTGGGCAGTGGCGCAGCTGACAATAGTGCCGATCTTATCGGTGCTTGAAGTCAGAGACGTCTACTTTGGAATTAAAGCATTGTCGATTGAAAATATTTCAACGACGCTGCTGTATTTCATTTACTTTACACTGATGACCTATTTCCTTAAGCAGACACTTGGCAAGATGATTTTAGGTATCAGTGTAATATCATCAAAAGGCACGAAGCTGACATTCAGTCAGGTGTTCTTCAGAGAAACAGTCGGTAGAGTCATTTCGAATACCTTACTGTATTTACCGTACCTTGCAGTATTATTTACCGACTCAAAAATCGGACTGCATGACTTTATCGGTGATACGTATGCTGTTAATAATAAGTACAAAGCATACGGCGATGTAATTAAAAACGAAATGCACCCGCATACAGAACGTAAATTAAAAGAAAAAGAAGAATTAAGACAGACATCGGAGCGTACTTTTCAGTAAAGCTGATGTTAAGTATTTGAAGCGTTAACAATGATATAATATAATCAAGTAACTAGGACTATCCTATTGTGGATAGTCCATATTTTGTTTAAAGAGGGATATTAATGGCCAAAACTACCATGGAACAAGTATATGAAGAACTAATTAAGAGAATAGATGAGATTGTTAAGCAGGATGAAAAATCAAGATTGGAAGCACTCGCGGAAAGCTTACTGCAGGTTAATGCAAAAGGTTCGATGAGTGACCTTAGAAAAGCGTTCCAGTTTGCTTATCTGTATCAGGTAAAAGAAGAACCGGTACAGAGTAATCACCAGCTGACACCGGATGCAATCGGCTACTTAGTCGCGCATATTATCGACTTATTCACTGCAGGAAAAGAAACTGAACTGATGGATATCGGTAGCGGTACAGGACACCTTGCAATGACAATTAAAGAAATGGTGGACAATGTAAACCTTTCAGGTGTTGAAGTCGACCCGGCACTCGCGGAAATCAATGCAAACTTATGTGAATTCTTACAAGTACCGATGTATATTCACCCGCAGAACGTTATTGAGCCAAGTAGAATTCCATCAAGCGATATCGCAGTCGGTGACCTTCCGGTCGGCTATTATCCGCTCCCGGCAGTAGATTACAAAACAGCATTCGAAGAAGGACAAAGCTACGCTCACCTGCTGATGCTTGAAGCGGGCATGAATTTAGTGAAAGATGACGGCCTCGGGGTCTTTATCGTACCGTCGAATATGCTTGAAGAAAATAACGAAACGATTAAAAAATATATTTCTGAAGATGCAACATTGCTTATGTTCTTAAACTTACCGGCAACAATCTTTAAAACGGAAAAACAGCGCAAATCAATTATTGTACTAAAAAAAGGATTCTCACCGCTTGTGAACAACGAAGTACTAATCGGCGATGTGCCTGATTTTAAAAATGCTCAGAAAATGCAGGAGTTTTTACGTCAGCTGAACGATTGGCATGAACAATACAGCGGAAAGCAGTGATAACACCATGACAAAGATTATTGCGATCAATGCCGGCAGTTCATCGTTTAAATTTGAACTGTTCAAGATGCCTGAGGAAACTGAAATTGCCCGCGGCTTAGTTGAAAGAATTGGACTCGACCGGGGGAAATTCACGCTCGCATATAAAGGCGGACAGGAAACGCTTGAAAGAGACTTTAAAGATCATAAAGAAGCAGTTAACGTAATGCTTGAAACTCTAATAAAAAAGCGGATCATTAAGTCTGTCGATGATATTGAAGGCACCGGACACCGCGTAGTACACGGCGGGGAAATATTTTACGAAGCTGCGATTATCGATGATGAAGTCATCAGAGAAATAGATAAGCTGGCAGAGTTTGCACCGCTCCATAACCCTGCAAACTTAATGGGTATAGAGGCGATGATGGAACTGCTGCCGACGGTAACGCACGTTGCAGTATTTGATACATCATTCCATCAGACGATGCCGGAAAGCTCGTATTTATACAGCCTGCCTTACAAATATTATAAAGACTATCGCATTCGTAAATTCGGATTTCACGGTACGAGTCATAAATATGTGACTGGACGGGCGAGTGAACTTTTAAAACGTCCGATCGAAGAATTAAGATTAATCAGCTGCCACCTCGGAAACGGGGCAAGTATAGCTGCAGTCAAAGCCGGCGAATCACTGGATACATCAATGGGTTTTACACCCTTAGCCGGTGTGACGATGGGAACGCGTTCGGGTAACATTGACCCGTCGCTGATTCCTTACATAATGGAAAAAACAGATAAAAGTGCAGTGGAAGTGCTGAGCGTGCTGAACAAAGAATCCGGCTTGCTCGGAGTCAGCGGATTTTCAAGTGATTTAAGAGACATTACCGATGAAGCGAAAAAAGGCAACAAACGTGCTGAACTCGCTGTTGATGTATTCAGTTCAAGTATCCATAAATATATGGGGTCGTACGCTGCGCGCATGGGCGGTGTCGATGCGATAATCTTCACAGCAGGTGTAGGGGAAAACTCTGCAATGATCCGTGAAAAAGTGCTCGACAGCCTCGAATTCATGGGTGTTTATCTGGATAAGAAAACGAATAACGAAACAGCAGGCATTGAAGCAACGATCAGCCATTCGTATTCACCGGTCAAAGTATTAGTGATACCGACCGATGAAGAAGTGATGATCGCTAGAGAAGTGCTGAGGCTGGCGGAGTAACAGACTCTTATTAAGGAGAACTTAATCATGAAAATCGGGGACTCGAAGAAACGGATTTGGAGTTCGTTCATCAACTGAATAACGTAGCTCATATTTATGAGAGAAGCGGCTTCGAAGTTGAAGATACGTTAAAAGAACAGTTTTATACTAAAGGTGAATACCAGGATGCCTATTTGATGGGGCTTTTAAAGCGCAATTGGATACGGGATAACCAAGCAGCTCATTCGGGCTGCTTTTTATTTGG
>JBQDHL010000106.1:0-3629 GCA_052093725.1 Jeotgalicoccus sp.
ACTTGTGCTTCAGTCCAGTCTATTAATCCTGTCACTTTAGCATTTTTGTCTATCAGCGAATGTCCTCCTTAAATTACTGTTACTATAATCATAATTCAAAAATATTCAAATCAACAGTAAAATCAGTTTAAAACACTTTAAAGTTCCTGATTTGACATTAAATAATTCACCCTTTAAAATACATGCATGCGCATGCAAATTATAAGTGGAGGTATCTTTAAACATGAAAAAAATAGCAACACCTTTCAGCGTTAAGGGTTTAACTGTTAAAAACAGAATTGTTATGGCTCCTATGTGCCAGTATTCAGTAGATAAAAAAGACGGTATTCCGAATGACTGGCATTTTGTTCACTATGTATCAAGAGCAGTTGGCGGCACAGGTCTCATCATTATGGAGATGACTGCTGTCGATCCCGAAGGACGGATTACCGATAATGATTTAGGTTTATGGTCAGACGATCAGATTCCTGCTTATAAACGTTTAATTTCTGAAATTCATAAGCACGGTTCGAAGGCAGGAATACAAATTGCCCATGCGTGACGAAAAGCGGAAGATGCCGTGCAGACGGTGGGTCCTTCTGATATTCCCGTTGAAGTGCTTCCTGAGGAGACTAAAAATGGCGAACTGAAAGCGCCGAAAGCATTAACCATCGATGAAATTAAAACACTGGTACAGCAGTTTAAAGATGCAGCAAGACGTGCCGTACAAGCTGGTTTTGACACGATTGAGCTGCATGGCGCACACGGTTATTTACTCCATCAGTTCATGTCCCCCGCCATTAATAACAGAACTGACGAATATGGTAAGAATCTTTCAAAATTCGGAGTTGAGGTCATCAAAGCCGTTAAAAGTGAAATGCCTGAAGATATGCCTTTAATTATGAGGATTTCCGCAATTGAATATATTGACGGCGGATACGATTCCGACCATGCTGTCGATATATCTAAACACTTTAAAGATGCCGGTGTTGATGTATTTCATATATCAACCGGCGGTGAAGGCCTCCCGGGTAAATTAAAACCCGGTAATTATCCCGGATACCAGGTTCCGTTTGCCCGGAAATTTAAAGAAGCATTTGATATACCGGTTATTGCGGTAGGTATACTGGAAAACCCTCAGCTTGCCGAAGCAACAATTTCAAACGGAGATGCCGACCTTGTCGCAGTCGCCCGGGGAATGCTGAATGATCCCTACTGGGGACTTCACGCAATTAAAGCTGTCACAAGAAGTGTCACCCCTCCTGTCCAGTACGAAAGAGGTATACGCTGATACTGTAATCTGAACAATTTATAATTAATATATTCCGGGAAGGTGATAATAATGAATGAACCTGAACAGCTGATTAATACATGGGTTAATTTCTCCAAATATCACGATAGAATATCCAACTCTCTTAACCATGCGCTGCAGGAACGTTATCAGCTTGGACTTAAAGAATTTTATGCTCTCATGTTTCTTTCGCAGTCAGAATATAAAAAACTCAGACTGTCACAGCTTCAAAAAATGGTGGGTTTGAGCCAAAGTGCAATGTCTCGCCTGGTATCGCGTCTTGAAACTCATAATTTTCACGCTGTCGAACGGTCGGCATATGAAGATGACAAACGCGGTGTTTTTATTATTTTGACACTGAGCGGTGAACAACAGATTACAAATATAATTAAAGAAGTTAATGAGCTGCTCAGTGAATCGATATCTGAAAAAGACATAATCAATATGAACAAATTGACAGACTGATTATTAATGAAAAGTTAAAGGGAGACTGCTTCAGTACAAGCGGCCTCCCTTTTTACGTTGTTTTTAATTTAGAATTCCCAGATATATTATTCAGGTGTCTTTGAACTGTTCATACCGGTAACAATATCCATAATATTGTAATCCACAATACGAGGATGCTTACCATCAAGTTCTGTAATTTTTTCCATATCAGATTCATCAAGTTTAAAGTCATGGACATCAAGATTTTCTTCCATACGTTCCTTACGGACAGATTTAGGAATAATAATAATGTCCTGTTCCAGGTGCCATCTTAAAATAATCTGAGCGACCGTTTTGTTATACTTAGCTGCAATTTCATTCAGCATTTCATCTTCAAGGATTCCGTGTTTTGCTTCAGCAAGCGGTCCCCATGATTCTACTTTCACACCGTACTCTTTCATGACTTTCTGAGCATCTTTCTGCTGAAGGAACGGGTGAAGTTCAATCTGGTTCAGAGCAGGTACCACTTCATTGTTTACAATCAGGTCAACCAGACGTGTTGAATCAAAGTTCGATACACCAATTGCTTTGATTTTTCCTTCTTTATAAAGTTCTTCCATTGCACGCCATGACCCGTAATAGTCTCCAAGCGGCTGGTGTATTAAATACAGATCCAGATAATCTGTACCTAATTTTTCTAAAGTTTTTTCAAATGCTTTCTTAGCTTTCTCATACCCCTGATCTGCAACCCACAGTTTACTCGTCAGGAAAATCTCTTCACGCGGCACATCGCTCTTTTTAATTGCGTTGCCGACACCTTCTTCATTACCGTATGTTGCTGCCGTATCAAGACTGCGGTAACCGACTTCAAGTGCATCAAGAACACAGCGTTCTGTTTCTGCAGGATCAACCTGAAACACGCCGTAACCTTCAATCGGCATCTCAATACCATTGTTTAATTTCACATGCTGCATATAAATAACCTCCGGTAGAATATATAGTATGAATCATTCTCTTTACTATTATTATACAAGTATATTACTCATCAGAACAGACTGCAATTTTCACGAATTCTCTATTATACGATTAAATATATCTGCTCTTTATAGTTGAATAAGTTCCCGTGTCAATGCGGGTTTTATCAGCTGTGAAACAGGGGATTTATAAATAAATATACATTAAGGAGTGTTACTGTATATAAACTTTCAGGAGTGATTAAATGTCCTACGCAATATTAACTCTGTTTATATTATTTTTCTTGTTTCAGATTGGTGCTTTCGCGAAGAAAAAAAGAGAAATGAAAAACACGCATAACTTTGCACTTCAATGGCCGCTTTACCTCTATATTTTTACAGTAATGATTTCTCTCACAATAACCTTTGCATTAATATATTTTGTTATGTCATTTTCAACACCAATATTGATAGACAGTAATCAGGGAATTGTTATGAAAGATCATAACTTTGCTGAAATGATATATTACAGCGGTACTACCCTGCTTTCTATCGGTTACGGTGACTTAAACCCAATCGGCCCCGCGCGGTATATTTCATTGTTTGAAGGTTTTCTCGGCATCGTCGCTCCTACTGTAATATTCATTAGTGAAGTGAATAAAAATTTTAAAGACAGCTGATTAAATAAGTTCCTGATTTCTTTCAGTTTTATATACAAGTCAGAAATAATTTCTTCTATTAAAAAAACGGGTGGAATATCCACCCGTCATGCCAAGTTTACTATTGTGTTACCAAATGGTTTAAAGTACGTACAAGCTGTGCAGTATAAGACATTTCGTTGTCATACCATGCAACGGCTCTTACAAGCTGATTGCCATCTACTTCAAGTACACGTGTCTGAGTTGCGTCAAACAGCGAACCTTCTTTGATGCCGATGATATCAGTCGATACAATTTCGTCTTCATTATAGCCGAATGAAG
>JBQDHL010000107.1:0-3432 GCA_052093725.1 Jeotgalicoccus sp.
GTATGAGTGCATACTTAATAACAATACCCTTAAAGAGACAGGTTTAAATATTAATTTCAGGTGAAATGAAAAAAATATGAACTATGTTGAAGTGACATAGTTCAGGAACGGTCTGTATAGACAATGTTAAATCAACAAGATCCATACAACTCAATAAATCATTTATTCTTCGTCCGCCAGTCTCCTGAGTTCATCGCGCGTTTCTTTCGACAGACCTTCGCCGTAGTCCATCATGCGTACAATATCTTTAAACGCGGCTTTCGGAATTTTTAAATCGTCCAGATCTGCAATAGTGAACTGCAGATCAATTTCATCCTCACGGCCGTCTCTCAGTTTAGGCACAAAATCCGGTTCTGTAATGAACGGACTGGATGCCCCGACCATGTCTGCAAACTCCAGTGCTTCCAATGCTTTTTCCGGTGTATTTACACCGCCTGTTGCCATCATCGGTATTCTGCCTTTAATGTGTTCATAAACGATTTTATTCACCGGCTGTCCCTGATAGGGTCCTTTAGCACGGACTTCATTTTGATAAATATTGCGTCCCCAGCTGGCAATCGCAAGATAGTGGATATCTGTAATCTCCTCGGCCCAGTCGACGAACTGTAAGAAATCCTCAACGCTGTAGCCGACATCATCGGCGCGTGTTTCTTCCGGTGTACCTCTGAATCCGAATATAAAGTCTTCAGGTGCTTCTTCTTTAATAACATTGCTCACTGCTTTAATCACTTCGAGGCCGAAGCGGGAACGGTTTCGGAGTGTACCTGCACCGTATTCGTCGTCCCGTTCATTTGAGAATTTCGAGAAGAATGTTTGTATTAACAGGCGCTGTGCCGCAGATATTTCAATGCCGTCGAATCCTGCTTCGATTGCACGTTTTGCTGCGTTGGCATATTGCTGAATCACCGTATCGATTTTACGTTTTGTCATCGGCAGCACCTGATGTTTAATCGGTGTATTTAGTTCCATAAAGCTCGGCCCGTAAACGACGCCAAGATCCAGTATTGCCTGGTTTGAAAACCGCCCGGCGTGTGTTAATTGAATAATGGCTTTAGCACCATCTTTTTTCATCGCGGCTGCCAGTTTTTTAAGCCCGGGAACAGTTTTGTCATCCGCAATACTGAAACCGTACTCAAACAGCTGGCCATACGGTTCAATATAAGCTGCTCCCGTGACTTGAATCGGTGCTGATGCTGCACGTCTTCTATGGTAGAGTTCATCTTCTTCAGTCACATAGCCGTCGATGGTCGATGAGTTAGTAATCATCGGCGACAGAACGAAGCGGTTCGACAGTTCAATGCCGTTCGGTAAAAGTAAGGGTTCAAATAAAGGCGAATATTTTTTATTCATCATGCTGCTCCTTATATACGTATCATATTGTGATTACTTTCAAAGTAGCAAGGTATAAAATTATTGTCAATGCTGAGGGTTCTAATTTGAGCAGACCTACTGAGTTCAACGGATTACTGTGATACAATCGGGGTATTATAAAATGGTGTGAGGTTTAGTAAATGAAGCAATTACTGGATGTTTCAAATTTGAATAATATAGAGTTTACCGGGGTTTCTTTTATCGATGATATCGTCGGGCTCGGTGAGAAACGCATTACACTTGATATGAAACATTTCAAAGAGTTGAATATCAAGACAGATAAAATTAAGCTGGTCATAAATCGGAAGTCATTAAACGACTATAAAGAAGAGCGTAATAAGGAGCTTCTTCAGCATGAAAATTATGCAGAGTTCGATCATCTGAACAGTATGCTTGCAATGCTGGAACATGATTTTATAAGTATTGACAAGATTAAACTATTGTATCGGGATAATGAAAAGATTTCAGGTGAATATGTCATCGATACATCGGATGAAGACGAAGTCGATATGACGAGTGAGGTTCAAAACAAAGAGCTGAGATTGAAAGTTCAATCGAAATGATGATAAAAAGGATATGTTCAGATGGTTAAATTAAACGTATTGGATTATGCCGTAATTGATGAAGAGGAGACACCGGCAGATGCTTTAAAGGAAACCGTAAAACTCGCACAAAGTGCAGAAACTCTCGGTTTTCACCGCTTCTGGATGGCGGAGCATCACGATGTGAATGCATTTGCCAGCAGCAGTCCCGAATTAATAATGATGCATATACTAGGACAAACATCATCAATCAAGCTCGGTTCCGGCGGTGTAATGATTCCGCATTACAGTCCGCTGAAAGTGGCAGAGAACTTCAGAGTAATGGAAAGTTTATACCCGGGGAGAGTGGATCTTGGTATCGGGAATACGCTTGGCACACCTGCGGTAAATAAATCGATGAACGAAATGCGTCCACGTAAACAGCGTTATGAAGAAAATATCAGCGACATAAAAAAATACGTTACAAACACTGACGGCGAATCCCACCGTTTCAATGAAGTCACTGCGAATCCAACGGGGGAGACGAACCCGGAAATGTGGGTGCTTAGCACGAGTGTCCGGACAGCGGAGCTCGCTGCACGTCAGGGTATCGGCTTTACATTCGGATTGTTTCCGCATGCTTCAAAAGATAAGACAGCAGTCGGCAAAGAGGCTGTACGCATATATAGAGAAAAATTTGTACCATCATCAGTCATGCAAAAACCATTAGTTATGGTCTCGCCATTTGTCGTTGTTGCTGATACAAATGAAGAGGCGAGCGAGCTCGCCAAAGCGCTCGATTTATGGCTTCTAGGCAAAATGAACTTTAGTGAATTTATCCGGTTTCCATCGGTTGAAACTGCAGAGAAATACACTTATACTGTAGAAGAACTTCAGAAGCTCGAGGCTAACCGCTCTCGTATGGTAGTAGGAGATTCAGCGAACGTAAAACGTCAGCTGGAAGAACTCAAAGAAACGTTCGGCGCAGATGAATTACTGCTGATACCGCTAATGCCGGGTGCTCTAAACAGGCAGCGTGCGCTTGAATTAATATCATCGGAATTTCAATTAAAGAATAGAAAGAAGGATAACAATGAAAAAAGTTGCTAACTATTTATGGGTTGAAAAAAATGGCGAGGAGTACACGCTTATTATGACTCCGGAATTACAGGACGATATCGGAACAGTAGGCTTTGTAGAATTTACAAAAGCTGAAGAAGTAGCTAAAAACGATTCACTGCTTGAATTGGAAGCTTCTAAAACAGTACTCGATCTGGCATCACCATTAGCAGGTAAAATTGTTGCTGTAAACGAAAAGGCGACAGATGAGCCGACATTATTAAACTCGGCAAAAGCTGATGAGAGCTGGGTTGTTAAGCTTTCTGGTGTTGATGAAGCTGAATTCAATGCGCTTGCTGATGCTTAATTAAAGCTAAATTTATATTTAAAGGCTCGCATTCATATGTATTTACATAGGGTGTGAGCCTTTTTTAGAACTGGGTGATAGTAAATGATGAGTCAGACAGATAGACTGCATTTT
>JBQDHL010000108.1:0-3360 GCA_052093725.1 Jeotgalicoccus sp.
AGCTGTCTGCACTGCGGATTTTATCCTTCAGACGGTGTTCGAGCCCTTCGGTCATCATATATATATTTCTGAGTTCTGCTGCCGAACGGGTTAAAATAACAGACTTCAGCGTCTCGTAAAAATCTTCATTGGAAGCTAAGTGATTATCCATCATTTGATGAATGAGACTTTCGGGCATAAATTTCCGGGCCTGTTCAATGTCGCCTTGAAATAGCGCAGCACGAAGACTCGTTGCGCTTGAAAACTCCGAGCTGGATAGCGCGTCGTCGTTATAGTTGTTGCCCATGCGTTTTATCGTCCCGGGTCTGATGGATGTGTTTAATTCTTTAAGTGCATTAATATAAGCAATGCCGAGCGTATCGTTCGGTGATGCGAGCAGAGTGCTCTCAGCAAGTGTGCTTATTGCACGCGGATAACTGTAACCCTGTTTAAGAAGATCATTGAACTCCGGTGAAACTTCAAGGAGAGCAGACTCATCTGCTGCAGCAATCAATGCATCGATATTGCCTGATTCACTGCCGAAGACTAAATCAGTCGCCCGAAGTTTATCAGCAACATGCACACCGCCGCGTGCGAAATCATCCGCAGAGCTTACTGCGTTTAATAATGGGAGCTCTGCGACAAGGTCGACATGTTTAAGAGCGGCTTTAGTCCGTGTGAACTTATCCGTAATTGCGATTTCCCCACGCTGAGTAAAGTTTCCTGACATCACAGCAATAGTGACATCCGGCTCTGTGAGAGCCTTGGCTTTCTCTATATGATATATGTGCCCATTGTGGAATGGGTTGTACTCTGTAATTAATGCTAAAATTTTCATACATAAACCCCCGATAAATGTTATACTAAGTGTATCAAAATATTAGACAGATTGAAGTTATTTGTTAAGAAAAAAACTTGACACTTTTTCTTTATAATTGTACAATATCTGTTGTGCTCATAAGAGGTGGAATTGTATGAAATGGTCGCTTTCACAAATAAGAAAGTATGCCAGTGAGAAATTCACTTTTGATGAAACTGTTCAGTTAGACACATTGTTGGATCGTGCGGACATACTTGCTATAGAAGATGTTAAAATATATGGTGATATGTTTTTCGGACTTCATCGAGTAGATGTTGACTTGCATATATCGGCGGTTGTTAAGATGATCGACAGCCGGAGCGGTGATGCGGTTAGTCTGCCTCTCGAAATACAATCTGTCGAAGTGTTTGATGAAACACTTGAAGAAGACGATGAAACAGAAGATGACAACCTGCATCCGCTGGTCCATACACTGGACCTGGAACCTGTAGTCAGAGAACTTTTAATCGTTAACTTACCGACAGTTTATACTGAGAGTGACGAGCTGCCCGGGTCATCAGGAGCAAGTGGTTGGACAGTAATGGATGAAGCGGAAGCCAGCGGTAAAAAACCGGCTGTGGATCCGAGATTACAAAAACTAGAAGCTTTAAAGCTAAGCGATGAGGAGGAATAACAATGGCAGTACCTAAAAGAAGAACTTCAAAAACACGTAAAAATAAACGTCGTTCACACATGAGACTTTCATTACCAGGAATGGTAGAATGCTCAAACTGCGGTGAAACTAAATTAGCTCACCGTGTATGTAAAGAGTGCGGAAGCTACAAAGGTGAAGAAGTCGTAGCAAGTGCTAACTAATTGCCTTAATAAGAAAACGGTCTGAAAATCTTAACTTTAAGATCTTCAGGCTGTTTTTTGTGTTTTAAAGTTTGATGCCTGGGTTTAGCAGGGCAGTTTGGATTGGACAGGGTCGCTACAGTCGTATGGACTTGCAACATCCGAATCCAGATGAAATCCAAAAAAACCGGGATTGTCTCACCGTCCCGGCCGATCAAATTATTCATATAAACATTATTTCGGATACCACATTAGTGATTCGTCCGCCAAATCGCGGTCGATATCATACTCGTGGGCGTCGAAATCGTGTTTTTCAAAAAAGTTACGGGAGTTCTGAAAGCGGCTGATGGCTTTAATCGGAATGTTAAATGATTTGGCATACTCAATCAGTTCACTGCCGAATCTTCTACCCTGATATTTTTCCAGTACTTCGAGTTTCCATATAACTAAATACTCAGCTGTGTCAGTGTCAATCGGATGCTCTGTGTCTTCGCGGCGATAGAGGCACATACGTGCTGCCAGGTCATCACCCTGATAAATACCGTAGAAAGGTGAATCGATATTCGCATCGATTACATTGGCTTCGAGTTCATCAATCATGTGAAGTTCCTGAGAACCGTACTCGCGGAATTTTTTAAATTCTTCTGCTGTTTTGTAGTTAATAGCTAAATTTTTTACTTTTGACATTTGGCAACGCTCCTTTTAACCAGTATATTCATAATTACTAAGCCGTTCAATTGTTTTATAGTTAAATAACTTTTATACTTTGAATAACGATTAATTGAGGAGAAAGATTTATGCATTTTGAGACTATTGATTTTTCTAAAAACATACATAATAAAACTGATAATAAACAATTCTACGGCGGTTTATCGTACGATGAAAAAAGTATTAAAGAAGTACTCCTGCGTCCAGTTCATAATCATACTGCAGAGCTCGGGAGTATTATCGAAGCGGATATGTCACAATACGGAATATCACAAGAACAACAGTCTAATATTGAGCTGCTGAAAAAGGGACATAAAGTCGTTATAGCTGGACAGCAGGCCGGGCTTTTTATGAGTCCTTCTTATATTATTCATAAGATAGTATCGATATTGATAGTAGTGAAAGAACTGAAAGAAAATCATGATTATGATGCAGTTCCTGTATTCTGGATTGCTGGTGAAGATCACGATTTTGAAGAAGTAAATCACACGCATCTCTATGATACTTATTACCGCAGACGAGTTAAAGTGAGTTATAAACCGAATTTAACAGTGCCGATGAGTGTCGGTTTTTACAATTACGATAAAAAAGCGATGACTGAAACGCTCGATAAGGTTTTAAGTTATATCGGTGACTCAGATTACACAGCAGAGTTAAAGAAGAAAGTATCTGAATCCATTGAACGATGTACATCGTGGACAGACTTATTTCACAGTCTTGTCCACGATACCTTTAAAGATGATGGTCTGGTTATTTTTAATTCCCACCTCGAATCTGTGCGTGAGCTTGAGGTGCCGCTAATGCAGGAAATGTTTAAGCGGCATAAAGAAATTGATGGTGCGTTTAAGTCCGGCCAGAATGAATTCCTAAAGACTATAAATAAAGAACCGGTCATTCAAACAGATACGAATGTTCATCTATTTGCGAATGCGACGACAGTCCGGACACTGCTGGCTGAAACTGAAGACAGCTCCGGCTACATTCTGGGCGGCGAAAACCTGAGTCATGAAGAAGTACTA
>JBQDHL010000109.1:0-3349 GCA_052093725.1 Jeotgalicoccus sp.
GTCAGTGAGATATTCGACAGAGTCTCAACAATATAATCTCTGTCGCTGACTGCATCCATACTGTTATGGTAAATACCTTCAAAGCCCAGCTCGTCTTTCGTCTGGAAACGGTCGATATTAAATGTTGTCCCGCTGATTGCCCCTGCGCCGAGTGGAGAAACATCAATGCGTTTTAAAGAATCGTTAAAACGTGATTTATCCCGTTCCAGCATCCAGAAGTATGTCAGTATGTGATGTGAGAATAAAATCGGCTGTGCACGCTGTAAATGCGTATAGCCCGGCATAATAATATCAAGATGCTTTTCTGCAAGACCGATAATCGTCTCCTGCAGCAGTTCGACACTGTTAATGACTGCATTCACTTCTTTTTTAACATATAAATGCATATCTGTTGCGACCTGATCATTTCTGCTTCTCGCTGTATGCAGTTTGCCGCCTGCTGCTCCGATTTTTTCAATCAGCTTCGCTTCGACATTCATATGAATATCTTCCTCTGAGACGCTGAATGTTAATTTATCGTTGTTATAATCATCCAGTATGCTGAGAAGTCCGGATTTAATCTGGCTGTTCTCTTCTTCTGAAATTATATTCTGAGCTGCAAGCATATTCGCATGTGCGATACTGCCGTTAATATCTTCCTCGATCAAAACTTTATCAAAATGGATGGAAGCATTGAACTCTTCCACCCATGATATTGACTCTTCCTGGAACCTGCCGCCCCAAGCTTTTTTACTCATCCACAGCAACTCCCTGTTCAAGCATTGCTTTAACTTTAGTCGGAAGTCCGAAGATTTCTATGAAACCGACTGATGCTTCCTGGTTGAATGCATCCTCTTTCGTGTATGTCGCAAGTTTCTCATTATACAGGCTGTTTTCTGACTTACGTCCTGTAACAGTGACGTTGCCTTTATATAATTCAACACGCACATCACCATTTACCGGCTGCTGCATATCTTTCAGTGTTGCTCTTAGCGTATCCGATAATGGAGTAAACCATAATCCGTTATACACTTGTTCTGTATATTTCTGCTCGATCACCGGTTTAAAGTGAGCGATATCTTTCGTTAAAGTAATCGTTTCTAAATCGTGTTTTGCAGTTAAAATAACTTTTGCTGCAGGTGTTTCGTAAATCTCTCTTGATTTAATACCGACAAGTCTGTTTTCAACATGATCGATTCTGCCGATACCGTGTTTACCTGCTACTTTATTTAAATGTAAAATTAATTCGTGCAGTTCAAATTTTTCACCGTTGACTGCAACAGGAAGTCCTTTTTCGTAAGTGATTAATAACTCTTCAGTTTCGTCCGGTGCATCTTTAATATTTACAGTAAGATCGTATGCATCCTCCGGCGGTGCAGCCCAGGGGTTTTCAAGGATACCGCACTCGTTACTGCGTCCCCATAAGTTCTGGTCTACTGAATACGGTGAATCAAGATCTACTGGAATCGGAATGTTATGCTCTTTAGCATATTCGATTTCTTCTTCTCTTGACCATGTCCATTCACGTACTGGTGCAAGAACTTTAATTGTCGGATCAAGTGATTTTATAGCCACTTCGAAACGAACCTGGTCATTACCTTTACCTGTACAGCCATGTGCAACGTAATCCGCATTTGTTTCATGTGCAATTTCTACTAGTTTTTTAGAAATTAACGGACGGCTGAGCGCTGATACAAGTGGATATTTTTCTTCATACATTGAATTTCCGTAAATCGTATATGCTACGAATTCTTCTGCGAATTCTTTTTGTGTATTTATGATGTGACATTCACTGGCACCCATAGCTAATGCTTTATCATGTACCTGATCAAGGTCCTTGCCTTCACCAACATCCAAACATACCGCTACTACATCGAACCCCTTATCGATAAACCATTGAATCGTTACGCTTGTGTCTAACCCGCCTGAATATGCCAATACTACTTTTTTCTGTGTCATATATGTCACCTCATAAGTTTATTTGTTTTCTTGATAATTTATATAATAACATCATAAACTTACATAATCAAGCATAATTATACATAAACGTTATTTAGCTTCATCGATGAGGATTTTCAGTTCTTTATCTTCAACCGGTGTCTCCAGTTTACTGATTGCTTCATTCATATTTTCATAATCTTGAACTTTTCTGAATTCGAGAATTTTTTCTTTGGCTGCAAGTTCGTTGGACTGGTCCATTTCATAACTTTTATCTACGTACTGCTGCCCTTTTTCCTCGTCGCCTGACTCAATGTACAGCTTACCTAGTATATAGTACGTCATATCTGTAGCAACATTTTTATTAATAGAGCTGTTGACGACTTCAAGTGCGGCATCGTAATTACCTTCTTCATAATAGTGCAGTGCTTCGTCATCCATCGGGTGAATAGAAGTCTGCTGATTCATACCGAAATGGCTGAACATCGTGAATAGGATTAAAACAGCTGCGGCAATAATTGAATATTTAATATTAATCCGTTTGAAATTGAATATTATTCCGAGCAGCACGCCGACAATCAGTCCGCCGATATGCGCATAATGATTAATATTCGCAAAAAACATGGATAAAACTGAAACTACTACAAATACTGCGATAATTTGGACAATCAGTTTTGCTTTTATTTTTCTGGTGATTAATAAATGAATAATAATTAGTCCTAGCAGTCCGTACACGCCACCGCTTGCTCCGAGAGAAATTCCTTCAGTAATAAACACGAGTGAGAACAAACTCGCAATACTGCCTGCTGCAAGGTACGTTATCAGCATATGCCACGGTGTGTATATCCCTTCGACGAACTTTCCGAGTATATACAATGCGAAAATATTAAACAGGAAATGACTGACCCCTACGTGAAGAAATGTACTGGTAACGAGCCTGTAATATTCTCCAGATGAAACTTCGTAATGACTGACTGCAAGGAGATTCGTTAATTCATAAGTATTAAACAGATGAATAAATATTAAATTGATTAATAGAACAATCGTATTTAATGTAACGAGCAGCAGCGTCATCGGTGTAAATTTAATCATGTACTTTTCAAATGGCTGACGCGACATTAATCTGCGCTGATAAAATTCATCATCTTTCGGCTTTTTATATTTCATATCTATTTTATAAAAAGGGTTAGAAATGATCTTTTCAAGATTATTAACCGTCCGGTGATTGACCTTTAATGTTTTCGATTTAAATTTACGGGTGAATTTCTTCTCGGTTAAATGGTATAGATTAATCGTTTTCACTGGAAACCCTGCAATTTGTGACAGGTTATCCTGAGAATTGAAAATATTATCTGTAATGGATTCAAGTTCACTGTCTGACAAATCTAGATCTAACAGACACATCAGTGTTTTCTTTTTACGATCTTTCAGC
>JBQDHL010000110.1:0-3282 GCA_052093725.1 Jeotgalicoccus sp.
ACGGAGTTAAACACACCAAACTTCAATTCAGAGATCCAGCAAGAAGTGACAGCACTTCAGGAACAGGGTAAAACAGTGATGCTTGCTGGTACAAACGATAAAGTGCTCGCACTTATTGCAGTGGCGGATGAAGTCCGCGCGACGAGTAAACGTGTGATTCAGAAACTACATGAAGCGGGCATCGATAAGACGGTGATGCTGACTGGTGACAACCACAGTACGGCGAAAGCAATAGCTGAACACGTTGGTGTATCAGACGTACAGTCTGAATTAATGCCAGAAGATAAATTGAATGTAATCAATAAACTCAAAGAGAAGTATAGACATGTCGGTATGGTTGGCGACGGCGTGAACGATGCCCCCGCTTTAGCTGCTTCAACGGTTGGTATTGCGATGGGCGGTGCCGGAACGGATACTGCACTGGAAACCGCAGATGTTGCTTTAATGGGAGATGATTTGCAGAAGCTGCCATTTACTGTGAAACTGAGCAGAAAGACATTGAATATCATTAAAGCGAATATTACGTTCGCCATAGCGATTAAAGTTCTTGCTCTCTTGTTAGTTATCCCTGGATGGCTGACACTGTGGATTGCGATATTATCTGATATGGGCGCAACGATATTAGTGGCATTGAACAGTCTGAGACTGATAAAAATGAAAGATGAATAATAAAAGAGCAGGAATTATCCTGCTCTTTTTCAATGTTTAGAGGCCTTGTTTTTCTATACATATTAAAGGTTTTAAGAATGGCATTCATTATCCGTCCGGATAAATCCAAAGTTAATGAAAACGATTACAAATATTTTTATTAATCAGTAAACTTGTGATATATTGGATGTGCATTAGTATTTAAAATTTTGAGGGGGTCAGTTTATGAATTTGAAGAAATTTCTAATGGCCAGCGGTCTTTCTATGGTGCTTCTTCTCGGTGCTTGCGGGAGTGGCGAAGAAGAGGCTTCTGAAGAGCCTGCAACAGAAGAAGACAGCAGCGCTTCAAGTAGTGATGTCGATGCTGAGGGTATCGCACAGAGCTCGTGTGCATCATGTCACGGTTCAGACTTCTCAGGCGGTGTAGGTCCAGCGCTTGCGGGTATGAGTCTCAGCGAGGATGAATTCAGCGAAACTGTAAGAAATGGCCAAGGACAAATGCCTGCCTTCAGCGAAGATCAAATTAAAGATGAAGAACTCACTGCACTTCACACTTTCTTCAGCGAACAGTAAAAAGAAAGACCTTTTCTTAATAAACTCCTCCTAAAGCAGACACTTTAGGGGGAGTTTTCTCTTGAAATCATTACAAAAAGACGACCCGATGATTTCCTGCTTTCTAATTAAGTTATTAACTTGAAAAGATAAAAAAACACACGCAAAATTTGCGTGTGTTTGTGTCTGACTTAGTTTTCTAATCTCTGGTTGTCTTTATGATATTTAATTATTCCTTCAGCACAGCGATACGCTATCGCGCCGACTGTTCCTGTCGGGTTGTTTCCTGAGTTGTGTACAAACGTACTGGATCCTGCAACAAACAAGTTGTCACGATCCCAATGCTGCAGCCAAGTATTGACTACGCTGTTCTCAGGTTCTGTACCCATCGGAGTACCACCTGAAATATTTGTTGATTGATAAGGCACAATATCATATGCACCGATATCATCATTTGATACATCTATATGTTTTGCACCCATCTTCTCTACAATATCCTTACATTTCTCTGTCAGATATTTATTTCTTGCATTGTCCTGTTCTGTCCAATTATATGTAAGCATCACTTGTGATTTTCCAAATGCATCCTTGTATGTATCATCCAAGTCCAGGTAATGATCTTTATGCGGTCCTGTATGCGCCATAGAATATACTTCTAATGTTCTTGTAAAGTTTTTAATTGATTCTTCTTTGAATTCTTCTCCCCACTCAGGCGTATCTTTACGAACTGTGTTCGATAAAATAGGACGCGCACCTGTTTGAGTAAAGTGGATTGATCCTCCGTGAATAAAATCAAGATCATCATGATCAAAGTTATCACCGTTAAAATCATCCAGAATCATACCCAGTGCACCTGCACCCATAAATGTATTGAACTGTTCATCAAAGAACCCAGTAGCACCTAAGCCAGTCTGGTAACAATAATTACTTCCGAGTGTCCCTTTTTCTGTTTCAGGATTATATTGTTCTCCAATATCTGAAACTCTGAGCAGCTTATAGTTATTAAATAAGAAGCTCGTTAGTACAACAACATCCGCTGGCTGGAAAAATTCCTCACGCGTCATAGTGTCTATGAACTTCACACCAGTTACTTTTTTATCATCATCTTTATCAGTAACAATTTCAGTAACGTTTGAATTATAACGTATTTCATAGTTCCCAGTTTTTTCTGCTGTTTTTAATACTGTTACGTCAGGTGTTGCTTTTGCATCATACTCACATGCAAAACGTTCACAGAATGCACAGTATTGACATTGATTTAAAACCTCGCCATCAGGGTTCTCATAACTTTGTGACATGTTAGAAGATGGCATCATAATAGGATGTAAATCCAACTCTTTTGCTGCTTTTTCAAACATTCTTAAAGATTTTGTTTTAAGCATTGGCGGGTTTGGATATGGACTGGAACGTTCCTCACCAAGTGGGTTTTCTTCACCGCTGACTCCGGCAGTTTTTTCAAACTTGTCATAGTATTTTTCCAGCTCATCAAATGTGACACCCCAGTCACGATAACGAAGTCCGGAATTTTCTCCAAGTTTTTCTTTGCCGTATTTTTCTTCTGTCATTGACTTAATTTCAAAATCATATGGCATGTAACGGTCAGTTTGGCCATTCCAGTGTGTACCGGCTCCGCCTCGTCCGCTACCTGGTAAAAATGAACCTAAACGACGAACAGGAAGTGCTTCTTCATCCCTAGTATTTCTAAACGTTAAAGTTTCAACTGAAGTGTCCTGCATCAGTTCATAACGCTGAGCGTACTTCAATTCATCATGTATATGCTGATAATCAGTTGTATCACGATATCCGCCACGCTCTAAACTTTTAACCTTTAATCCTTCTTTTGCTGTTTCTGCAGCGACGATACCACCTGTCCAGCCGGCACCGATCGTAACAACGTCTACTTTATCTAATTTTTTTACCATTTTATTTTCCTCCTAAATTCTCAACCTGTTAACCAAAATTAGGCATTGGTTCGATATCCTGAAACTCATCATTTTCAATGACATCTACATAAGAATGCTCGTGCCCCGGAACTGTTTCACCTTCCAGCCCGCCATATTTCTATTCCCTCTGTAAATGGGG
>JBQDHL010000111.1:0-1067 GCA_052093725.1 Jeotgalicoccus sp.
AACTTGCAGGTGTATGTGCGACGATTTGTGAAGCTTGCGGCACTGAGTGTGAGAAACACGACCACGATCACTGCCAGCAATGTGCGAAAGCATGTTTTGAATGTGCAGAAGCATGTAAAGCAGCAGCGTAAAATAAGAAAAAAGACAGGCATAAAATTTCTGCCTGTCTTTTTTTATGTACGGACGGTCCTAAAGGCAAAACTTTCCGTCCTGAAGTTTTTGGGAAATCCCCGTCGAAATCAGATCATCAGCACGATTGTATTTCGTGTCCAGCATCCGGATTCTTAAAACGTAATCAGATAAATAAACCGTAAATTGTAATCCATCAAATTATCATATAAGAAAGGGACCTGATTTCTGCCAAAATTTTTACATCGATTTGAGATTCACTTCAATCGTTTCCGTACTGTTGAACTTATCAATAAGCATCGACTTTCGGTTTACTTTTACTTCAAGTTTCTCAATATATTCAAGCACTTCTTTCTCATTAATAATACCCTCTTCAACAATACCGACGCCGGATACAGTTTTAATACGCTCACGATGATAGCCGAAAGCCGTATTATTCTGCAGATTATTGACGATATCCCTTTCCAGTTTCAATGATTCCAGCACTTCAGATGCTGTATATTCTGCGTCATCAATTGTAAGTACTCCCGTCGTATTCTTATGATGAACAGCTGCTTTAAGCGTGATAATATCGTGTTTCAGCTGTTCAATCTTTTTAAGGGAATCTTTCACATCCGCCGCCTTGCCCTCATTCACGATATTCTCGTTATTCACGGCAACCGGCACGCGGTATTCAGTATCAAATTTCGCGTATTCCTTATTAAGCTGAGTACGGAGATTGCTGACTGTAAAAATAGCTTCCTGCAAAGTAAATTCTGTCATAAGTGCCTCCCGGATTTTTTAATTTAACTCATATACTTCTTAAATACTTTACCCATTTCATTCAGGAAATATTTGCCTTCCTGATTGGACGGCCAGTTATCTGAGAACACTGAGAAAATCAGCTGCTTGCCGTTAAGCTGAATCATGCCGAATTCATGCTCGAGCGCTGTCACAGA
>JBQDHL010000111.1:1077-3176 GCA_052093725.1 Jeotgalicoccus sp.
CTGTTTTCGACGCGATAAATTCCGCTTCATGGTCTTCATCAATATTAAAAAATCCGCCGACTCTGTCGTTAATCTGCTGTTTTTTCATGACTTCAAAGAAAGCCTGTCTGAGTTCTTCAGGGAGCACATCATTTTCTTTAATGACATACTGCATCGACGTGAACATATCAGCGGCAGATGTTGCGTTGCGTTTGCCTTCATTAATCCCTGTCGTGTCGTAGTAATTCCGTGCGAGTGTTGTATCGTGGAGACCAAGTGCCGTAAATCCTTCATTAATCCGCTCGATACCGATATTATCGATCAGCATGTTCGCCGCGGTATTATCAGACACGATAATCGACAGTACAATCGTATCCCATAACGTCAGACGTTTAACACTCTGGAGCGTGTGAAGTACGCCGCAGCCGCCGACTTTCTCGCCTACTGTCAGCGAAATGTCTTCATAGTTATGAAAATGCTGCTGCAGATTAATGAGCGCTATCGGTACCTTTATCGTGCTGGCGGAAGGGTATACTGCGTGTTCATTATGCACATACACTTTGTTATCAAACTGAATTTTGTAGGAAATATCTTTCGTTGGCTGACGTTCAATCAGTGCGTTGATTTCATCTATAAAAATAATAGTCATCTCCCTGTTGCCGTTTAAATAAAGAGTATCACAACAGAGTATCCGTTTGCACTTAGTCTATACGGGGAATAAAGCAGTAATTACTAATTTACATGGAGGTTTGACATTATGGGGCAAATTGAACTTATTGCGAATGAAAACCATTTACAGGAAAGACTGCAGCATTACAGTGATTTAAATATACCTGAGAAAAAATTAACTGTGGTTTCGACCCGGGGCTATGAAGATTTCCTCCTGGATTATCCGGGAGTAAACGAACATATGACCGCCGGTGACAGTCTTGAAGAACTGCTCATACAGCTCGACGGCAGCCAGCGTCTCACGATGACGAATCAGGAACGGGAAAATTACACGAACGCTCTGAATAATGGAGAACTTCTGTTATATATTGATGATGAATCTGAGCTCGAGGTTTCTGAAAACGAAGAAACGATTGAACTTCGTGAAGAACGGCTTGCAGTGGATAAAGAAACAGTCCAGTCGGGAGAAGTTGTCGTTGAGAAATATACGGACTCAAAAATTGAAGAATTTGATGTGCCGGTCAATATGGACAACGTCACTGTAGAACGCCGTGCAGTGCAAGGTGAACCGCTGTTTGAAACGTATAACAATACAGAAGACTCGGATGACGACCTTGGTATTATTAGAATTCCGGTAACGAAAGAACGGATCAGAGTAATTAAAGAACATGTTGTAACTGAAGAAATTGTAATTACAAAAGAAGTCGTTGAGAAGATTGAACATGTCTCAGGTACTGTGAAACATGATGATATCAGAGTCAGCGAAGTGAAGAATGAAGATGTTAAGGTCAGAGAAATAAAGAATATAGATATTGATAAATAAAAAAAATCCAGTCCATATTAAAGGACTGGATTTTCTGTATGCTATTTCTTTTTGTTCGTGTATTTAGAGATATACGGTTTTACCGCATTCATCACTTTTTCTCGTTTAACAGGATCTTTCATTGTTTCCTTAATTACTCTAATAATTAGGTTCTTCATATATTAACCTTCAATCTTCTATTTAATTTTTTTAATCTTACCATGAAGATGCATTAAAATAAAAGATTACTTATTCCGGACGATGATTCTGAACTTTTAAATTCAGGCCAAAGACGATGAATGAAATAATCACAATGATTAACATTACTATTCTATACGTCTCAAATGACGGATCTATTCTCATAATCATGAATAATTCGAAGAAACCCCAGCCGACTATCACAGTAATAAATCCTGCCTTAAAAGCTTTTGACAGCATCTTCTCTTTCACTTCTTTACTGAGCCCAGTATCTTTGAAAAACTGCCTTGCTGTAACCAAAGCGTAAATCAAAACAATAAGGAGCACTGCACCTATTGTAATCATATTGAGTAATCTCCTTTAAATTAAGCCGACAGCGAGAATCGAACTCGCATTTCAGCCTTACCATGGCTGTGTTCTGCCATTAAACTATGTCGGCATGTTTTTAGTA
>JBQDHL010000112.1:0-3068 GCA_052093725.1 Jeotgalicoccus sp.
TGCTCAGTACTTTCTATCGCTTCTATAATGCCGTCGTTTGTTTTCGCAGCAACATGGAATCCCGGTGCGACTTCATTTACTGCCTGATGGTGGTTACTGATTGTAAATATTTCTTCCTGCTTTACAATCTCGTACATCTTACTATCCTTTTTAATGTTCACTTTATGCGTAAAATGTTCTTTTTTATTATTTTTCTGATGTTTAATCAGTTCTCTACCATCTTCTATCTGACTGTATATATCCTGATAAATCGTACCGCCCTCGTGAATATTCAGCATATGTGAACCGCGGCAGATACCGAGAACTGGTATGCCTTTTTCCAGGGCGTAATCGATGAGTTTCCATTCATACTCATCACGCTCAGGTTCTATGTTGCCGAGTTTCTGATGCGGATCCTGGTCATATAATGCCGGGTCAACATCATCGCCGCCGGTCAGCAGCAATGCATCTATATTTTCAACTTGCGCTTTAATTAAATCTTCATTCTCAATTTCAGGCAGCAGCATCGGCACTCCATGTTCTGCACTGATGACATCTATAAACCTCTTTGGTACTTCCTGATTATTTTTACCGATAAAAGTTGTGATTCCTATAAGCGGCTGCTTCATAATAATTCTCCTTTGCAATCTCAATAGCTATATATAGCCGAATTCAGCAGGGTTCAATCATTTTAAATAAAAAAAATCAAGAAAATAGCTTCATAAAAAAAGCGCGTATCCGTATAGGATATGCGCTTTTACTATTTTAAGATTACTGATTTAACCATTCTTTACCTGCAATAAGAGCTTCCTGCGGCAGTGTATGACCGTTCACCCATACTGTCGTTACAGCGGCGTTACGATCTTCAAATAATTTGATGACTCTTTCGCTCTCATGCTCTGGTACGATAGGGTCGCCCTTACCTAACGACAGAAATACTTTCACATCACTGAAGTCATGTTTTTTCTCAAGATCAGTTGGATATAATGGTGCAAACAGCATTGCTTTTTTAAATTTCTCTTCCTGCTGCAGCATTAATTGAATTGCAATATTCGAACCGTTTGAGAATCCGACGAAGATTACATCTTCTAGTTTAAAATCGTATTCTGTCGCTTTCTCTGCAATAAATTCATACAGTTCATTGCCACGGAATTCTAAATCTTCCCAGTCATAATTTCCTTCGCCAAGACGTTTGAAGTAACGGTTCATACCGTTCTCTTTAACGTTCCCTCTTATACTTAAAACATTGTATTCAGGGTTCAAAGCTTGTGCAAGCGGTAATAAATCTGTCTCAGTACCGCCTGTTCCGTGAAGTAATACGAATACTGGTGCACCTTTTTTATTCTCATTATAGATATATTCCATATATTATCGCTCCTCAAAAATTATTGTGGTCGTTCGATTGTAAACATACGTCCTATTTCTGCATAATCATTGCCGGCGAGCCTACTGACGGCAGCTAATTTCTCAACATCGATATAGCCTTTTTCTGCATCATAAATCGAATCGTCGAGATGATAGTGTTCAATTTTCAAAAATAAAATATCTGTCGTCGGTTCGTCACCATCGTAAATAACGTGTGAGTCATAAAGGCTTGTTTCAAATCTGACTTTCGCTTCTTTTAATCCCGGCGGACGAACTGATGTCGACTTAACGGGTGTGAAGTCTGCATAGTTCAGTTCGCTGTCTTCCGGCGCAAGATTTGCAGCTGTAATGTTAGCGAGTTCGACATTAGACATGTCTACAACGTGAACGACAGCTTCTTTACCTGACATAATATTTCTTGCTGTATCTTTCAATTCTCCATTTAAACGTTGCACTGCAATAGACAGCATCGGCGGTTTATATGTGACGATATTGAAGTAGCTGAAAGGTGCCACATTCACAACACCTTCAGCTGATTCTGTCGATACTAATGCGATGGGTCTCGGCACAACAGTACCAATCATTATTTTATTTTTTTCTTTAGTTGTTAAATCTTCATTGGAAAAACTGAACATCATTATCGCCCCTTAATTAAAGGTCTAACTTCGGCATCGTTCTTACATACTCTTCTCTTTTGTGCTCATATTGAGCAGGCAACTGCAGTGAAGAACCAAGTTCTGTTTTATCTTCGTCTACATCGAATCCAGGTTCGTCAGTTGCGAATTCAAAAACAATATCTCCGCGTTCGCTAGTATAAATAGATTTAAAGTAGTTTCTGTCTCTAACTTCAGTAACACCGAAATTCTTGCCTTGGAGCAATGTCTGCCATTCTTCTAAAACTTCGAGATTCGGTACAGACCATGCAATATGGTGTACTGTTCCAATTCCAAATCTGCCTCTCGGTTTTGGCGGAAGTTCAGTTACGATATGATGTTTCTCTTCACCAGCTGTTTCAAAGTGATAGTTTCTATCATTAATATTAAGTTCAGTTAAGCCCATTGTACGTACAAGTAATTCTTTTGTGCCGTCAGGGTTGCCCGATAGTAAAACAGCTCCGTGGAAACCAATAATATCTTTCTTATCAGCTTCACTGTCGCCTTCTACTAAAGCGAGCTCAAGTCCGTGAACATCCTCAAACTGAAGCGTATCTTTACCAAACAGCTGTGTATGTTCAGTTGTGATATTTTGTTCTTTCAAATGATTTCCCCATTCAGTCATGCTGCCTTTAGGGATTCTAAAAGCAATTCTGCCAACCTGTCCGCTGCCCTTAACCCCAGGTCTGTCGACAACCCAGTTAAAGAACGTAATAATTGTTCCCGGACTGCCGTCATAATCTCCGAAGTACAAATGATAAACTCCCGGATCGTCAAAGTTCACTGTCTGTTTAACGAGTCTTAAGCCAAGTACATCTCTGTAATATTTTATATTTTCGTTCGGATCTCCAACAATTGCAGTAATATGGTGAATTCTTTTAATTGCTTCCATCTTTAACTTCTCCTTTATTATTATTTTCTTGTTGTATTAAATGGTCTGATTTCAGCTTCGATTTGTTCACGTTTCGGCTCTAAGAATGGTGGTAATGCTAGGCTCTCGCCTAATGTTTCATATGGTTCGTCTCCCATGAAGCCAGGACCGTCTGTAGATAGTTCAATTAAGATATGTCC
>JBQDHL010000113.1:0-2735 GCA_052093725.1 Jeotgalicoccus sp.
CCGGTGATTCATTTCCATCTTTATCAATACCGTAAATATTCATTTTCTCTGAACCAATCATAAAGTCGACATGAGTAATTGAATCGTTCAAGCCTGCATTATCCAGTTCTTCGCGTGACATTTCTTTACCGCCTTGCAGTGAGAATGCATAAGCACTGCCGAGTGCGATATGACATGACGCGTTTTCATCGAACAGCGTATTGTAGAATAAAATACCTTTATTCGAAATCGGTGAATCAAACGGTACAAGTGCTACTTCGCCAAGACGTTTAGCACCGGCATCAGTGTCGATAATATTTTTCAGAATATCGTATCCTCTTGCCGCTTCATATTCAACAACTTCTCCATCTTTGAACGTCAGTTTAAAGTCATCGATAATATTACCACCGTGGCTTAACGGCAATGTGTTTGTTACGTATCCGTCAACACGATTTTTGTCAGGCGCTGTGAAAACTTCTTCCGTCGGCATGTTTGCCATAAATGTATCGCCGTTTGAATCTGTGCTCGACGCACCTGCCCATAAATGATTGTCAGGCAGACCGATTGTTAAATCAGTACCCGGTGCCTCGTAGCGTAGTGCAGTGAATTGCTTGTCGTTTAAATAATCCACTTTGTCATGGAGTGATTTATCGTGCTCCGTCCATGCTTCTACCGGGTTATCCACGTCTGCACGCACTGTGTAAAGTATCAGCTCGAGCAGTGCATTAACCGCATCGTCATCCGAAAGTTCAGGATACACTAAGCGCGCCCACTCTACTGAAGGATAGCCTGCGACACACCACGAATGAAAATCACTCTGTGTACGGCTTGAAAACTCTTTGAATGCCTGGCCGTTTGCAACCTGCATTGCCTGCAGCTTTTTAGGAGAAATATCTTTAAGAAGCTCGGGCGAGCTTGATATAACACTCAGGAATCCTGCCCTCTCATCACTGTAGTACATACGTTCCTCTACTTGGAAATCGTGAACAACAGATAGCTCCTCTTCATCACGGTACTGTGCGTTCAGTCTTGAAATCGTGTCGTCACCCAGTGAAACTTTAACTTCTTTTGAACCTCTTTCGTAAGCAATCTTCGTTACGAGTCTTACGAGTGGCAATGCATCTGTTGTTGCTCTGATATAAAGTCTTTTACCATCTGTAATATTAATACCGACATCGACGAGCAGCTCTGCATATTTATATAACTTCTGTTCAATATTCATCGTCTTATCACTACTTTCTCATTTTTGATAGTTCTTCGATAATAGCTGACTGCTCACTTGTAGAAATCTGCTTGCGTGACTCCAGCATTTCTTTAATATCATTTAATTCACTAATTTTTTCATCGCTGTAATCCTCAGCTTTAAATACACTTTTATTTACTACATTTAACTTCTGTATAATATCGTTTAAAATCTGTTCTTTATCCATGATGATCCCCTTTCAGTTCCTTATAAACCATTTTAACAAATTATAATGTAAATATGTATCATCTTACAAAAGTAGATAAAAACTGCTTTCTTTCTTACTTCCGCTTAATTTCTTCTGCTAAAAAGTTTATACTTAGTAAATATAGGTTATATTTAATAGAAAGCTATCTAAAGGAGAATCAGTTATGAAAAACAAACTAGTACCAGCTATAGTGATTGGAGCCGCTGTCGGTGGATTAATTGCATTAATCGATAAAGGCACGCGTGACTCTGTAGTTTCAAATACTAAGAGCATTAAGCATTGCGCATCGAATCCTGATGATCTTAAACAGCGTTTCAATGAACCGTCAGGCGAACCATCTAAAGTTGAAATGATTAAAGATGAGGTTTTATTCTGGAAAGATACTATAGAAGAAATCCGCCGCAACAACCCGGAGCTGGAACGTGCAGTGATGGATGCGAAAGATACTTTCCAGGCAAAACGCGAGAAAAAATTAAATTAAAATTAAAAAGGACTATTTAAATATAGTCCTTTTATTTTACCCGAGGTGAGATTATGACTAAAAATGAAACATCATCAAAACTCTTGAACCAGATTAAAGAAGAAAAAGAACAGAAAACTAAAAATGGCGATGTATTTGTAGACAAGATTAATTTCAAATCAAAAAACGCAAAAAAATCAAATGAGCATATTTACGTTTCCAAAATTAATAAACCTGCGAAAATTAAAGAGGATGCGGGATTTTTCAATCGGCTGTTATTCAGATTTTCTCATGATAATACTACGGGAATGGCTGCACAGCTTGCGTATTACTTCCTGCTTGCGATATTTCCTCTGCTAATATTCCTGTTATCAATCGTTCCGCTGTTCAAAATTGAACCGGATCTTATTGCAGGATTTATTCAGGATTATTCACCTTCGGAAATTTCAGGACTGCTTGAAGGTGTTATTACCGACGTACTGAACAACTCCGGCGGCGGCATTCTGTCAATCGGTTTAATTTTGACACTGTGGTCCGCATCAAATGGTATGACAGCGCTTATGAATGCATTCAACGTCGCATATGATGTTGAAGACAGCCGTAACTTCGTCGTTGCAAAATTACTGTCTGTATTCTTTACAGTTATTTTATCGTTATCAGTAATACTGACATTCGTACTTATCGTGTTCGGTGAACAGATTGGTAACTTAATGTTCGGTGTTATCGGACTAGATGACCAGTTCTCATTTGTCTGGAACCTGGTCAGAAGTATTTTACCGGTACTGTTAGTCTTCGTTGTATTCTTTATCATGTACATGACTGCACCTAATATTATATTAAAAATT
>JBQDHL010000114.1:0-1039 GCA_052093725.1 Jeotgalicoccus sp.
TGATTAGAGAATATTTGACCATTATTAATGTTGTAGAGGCTTTCTTGGATATTTTCTAGGTAAAACCTCTTTCAATAATCACCTTTAAATAAATAACCTATTAGGCAGTTTACAACCGCGGAACTTTTTATACATACTTCAGAGATATAAATGAAATTCTGACGCTGCTTAAAGAAAGTTTAATTCCGACAAGAGATATGATTATCGGTCCTTTGATGATGCTTGATAAAAGCGACAGCAATATTTTTGATACGCTGGATCGGACGAATGATTATGTCAAAGAACACAGCGATAAAATTTCAGTGCTGATTGGACCTGAAGGTGATCCAGGTTTTGTTCACGAATTTAAAATGCGTATCAGAACGATTATTATGGATTACGTATATGAACTTAAAATTAAAGAACCTGAAAAAATCGAGTACATTATAGAGTATCAATTATCAGCCCTTATTGGCATGTTTCAATTATGGCTTGAGAAGAATGGGGATATTGATGAAATAATTCTGGGTGATTTCGCTGAAGACATCTCAAATCAAGGTGTTACGACGATGATGACTTCCATGCTGAATAATAAGGAATAAAAAATAAACCCCCAAACTGAAAATGAGGTGCACCTCAAAAACAGTATCGGGGGTTAAACACACTCCTTATTTTCTTCTCCATAATTCGAAAGTATGTTCATATAAATTTTTCTCATCAACGATACCTTTTTCAGTTTTAACCAGTTCAAACTTATCATAGTCAAATTTTTCATCGAAATACGTATCGCCTTCAAATGAGTCATGTATGACTGTGCGGTATAATTCATCGACCTCATCTTCGAACATTCTAAATAGTACAGCACCGCCGATGATATAAAGATCTTCGTCACCAGTCTGTTCAAGTTCAAGTATTTCTTCTTTGGAATGAACCACTATAGCACCCGGAGCTTCATAATCCTGCTGTCTTGTTAATACGATATTCCGGCGGCCGGGGAGCGGTCTGTTTGGAATTGACTCATATGTTTTCCGTCCGGTCACCATATCTCCCCGCATCGTTA
>JBQDHL010000114.1:1049-2617 GCA_052093725.1 Jeotgalicoccus sp.
TATCCTTTTAAAAAAGGCAACATCTGCAGGCAGTCTCCATGGCAGTGCGTCCCCTTTACCAATCAGTCTGTTTTCATCTTCAGCCCAAACATAAGCGAGCATATACATCTCTCCTTTGAAACTAAACTGTCTCTTATTAAAAGACATACCCTAATGTAAGCTAAAACATTCATTTTTATAAGACCCTTATCATACCAGCAGTTATAACGTCATCAGTTATATTATAACGCATAGCGTTACCTTATATAATCAGCGAGTAAATCCCCGTAGAATGGGTCTTTTCCAATAACAATCACACGGTCACAAACCTCTTTAATTTCATTCATATCGTGTGATGTGTAAATAATAAGTATGTCATTGCTAACAGCCAGAGTTTTTAAAAACTCTCCGATTTCTATTCGTGATTTCAAATCAATACCAGCTGTAGGCTCATCCAGCAGGAGGAATTCCGGATCGTTTATTAAACTGATAGCAAGATTTAATTTTCGCTTCATGCCCCCTGATAATTTACTGACTTTCGTATCGTGTCTGTCGAGCTGTATATTATTGAGCAGCTCTTTTAATTCCGTCACAGTTTTTTTAACTGGTGACAGCTTTGCAAAGAACTTCATATTTTCAAGCACGGTTAAATCTTCCCACACAGCAATATCCTGCGGTACATAACCGATAATTTTTCTGTGGTCTTTAAAATGTTTTAAGTACGGTTTACCATTTAAATATAGTTCTCCGCTGTCAGGTTTCGACAATGTCGCTAAAATCTTCAGCAGCGTTGATTTACCTGCACCGTTCTCACCGACAAGTCCGATAATTTCTCCGTGTTCGGCACGCATGCTGAAGTTGTCCAGCACGTGACGCTTGCCGTAGCTTTTATTTACCGATTTAACTTCCAGCATTATTATCCCTCCAAATCCAAATGAGCATTAAAACTGCAATTAGAACGAGCCATGGAATATTAAGTTCATTCTCTACAAACATCAGCACCGGGTGCAGCGATGATATTACGGATATACCAGCCAGTGAAACAATGAGCGGCATAACGAGTTGAAGTGCCAGTACTATAATCGTTAATACCACAGCTGCCTGATACAGTTTTATCGGTGATTTTACAAAGGACGCAATCAGGAATGCAATACCATTTATGATAATCCGGTACATGACAAGAGATAGAAAGCTAATATCTGCTTCCAGCATTTCTTTCATCACCACATAAGTAGTACTGTCTATTATCAACATGACGGCGGTCATCATAACAAACGTCAACAACATAAACTTCGTATATGAATACTTCATAAAATTAAATCTGGTTCTGGCACTGCTGATAGTTTCACGTGTAACAAAATCGAATGTAAAAATGGTTACTGTGAAAGTGATATAAGCCCAAACTATCCATGGATCTATTCCTGGTGTTTCTTCGTGGCCATCAGGTTCTCCAAAAAAATAAAATACCTGTTCCAAAAGATTCGTATCTGTTTCAATCCGTTTACGCTCAGCTGCTATATCCTCAGCGTTCACAGCTGTCCCAGTCAGGAGATTACTCTGCAGCTCCAGTACATAATCGACAGTCGTGT